>JAZOCG010000027.1:0-6067 GCA_045596345.1 Acutalibacteraceae bacterium | reverse complement strand
CGAAAAGCGTGCTTCAGCCATATCTAACCGTTGACACACCTCGCGAATCGCCTCAATCGTCGGGTGCGGCGCCTCATCCGCGCGCAGTAACACCTTTTTAAGCGTGTTTTCCATAGCCGTCTCCCCTTCTGCTCTATCATTCTATGAGCAGTATGGGACAAATAGACGCAAATTAATCAATGGCACGAAAAAACCACCCGCCGTTTGGCGGGTGGTTTCATCGTTTTTGTGATTATTTCGCGGCAGTGGTCGTGGTGGTGGTTGCCGCCGTGGTCGTGGTGGTGGTGGAAGCGGTGGTCGTCGTAGACGTTGTCGTCGAAGTAGAACCGCCGTCCTTGTAGCCGGCAAGTGCCTTAGGGCTGAGGAAGCGAGTCACCAGCATACCTGCAAACACGAGAACAAAGAATGCGATCGCGATAATCTTTGTCCACTTCGCCAGGCGGGCATCCCACGTCTTCGCCATCGTCTTGTCCATGAAGGAATCAGCTGCACCCGAGATCACGCCCAGGTTCGCCTGACGTCCCTCTTGGAACAGCACGACCACAATGATCAGCAAAGAAAACGCAATCAAAATCGCGCCGATAATATACTCATAAATAGACATATATTTCCCTCCAGAAACTTTTTACACCTAGGTATATTACCATAGATATTTGTGAAATGCAAGCAAAATCTTCAAATTTTTTGGAATATTCGGTTTTCTCTTGCACAAACTACCCTCAGCAACGGTTATTGTTTCGAATGCGTTTGCCGTAACCGCTGCCGAGAACCGCTATCGGTGAAATTTCATCGGCAGCGGTTTTCTTTTTACAGTAGCGTAAGCTGTTCACCGAAATCCTCCGCCTGCGGTAATGCACCCGCCGCAGGAAGCGTCTTGGTACGATAACGATTTTCCTTCGTCAGCGAGCCGGATACATACGGTTGCACCGACTGTAGACGGTGCTTGCCTTTTACCGTCATCACTTGCACACCGATGGTATTACGTGTCGATTTCGCCGTGATCGCACCGGTATGCACTAACAGACGGCGACCCGAGGTCGCGGTCAGCACAAATTCAGCGTCTTTCGGAACATAGAACATCGCCACCACAGGCGACTTATCCGCATACGCGCCGATCAGCTTGCGGCGGTTGGTCTTGGTCGCATAAGCACTTATTTCCACCTTTGCCGCTTTACCGTTTTCGAAGAAGAACACCATATAACCGGTATATTCTGTCAGGACAGCCATATAGCGTGTGCCCTCGCCCTCGTCAAAACCGAGCTTAGCGGGAATATAATCGCCCATCACACTGGTCTTGGTGTCTTTAAAGTCGGCAACACGGCTCTTATACACGTTACATTGATCACCGAAGAAGAGCAGTTCCTTTGTGTTGGATGTTTCGACCGTCTGCACGATTTCGTCGCCCTCTTTGAGCTTATGCTCGCCGCTCATACGCAGGGATTGCGGGGTGATCTTCTTAAAATAGCCCTCGCGGGTGAAGAACAGTGTGCAAGGATAATCGGCAACGGTCTCCTCCTCCGCCTGCACCTCTTCGATATCCGTCGCATAAATCAGCTTCGTACGACGCGGTTGTCCGTATTTCTTCGCAACTGCTCCAAGCTCGTCAATAATGATGCGGCGAATGCGCGCCTTGCTTTTAAGCGTTTCTTCAAGTTCCTCGACCGCCTTTTCCAGATCACTGACATCCGCCAGACGCTTGACGATATACTCACGGTTGAGGTGACGCAGTTTGATTTCGGCGACGTACTCCGCCTGCACCTTGTCGATGCCAAAGCCGATCATTAGATTAGGAACAACCTCATCCTCTTCATCGGTTTCGCGCACGATCTTGATCGCCTTGTCGATATCGAGCAAGATTCGCTCAAGTGCTTTGAGCAGATGCAGACGTTCTTTCGCCTTAGAAAGATCAAAATACGTGCGACGACGCACACTTTCCATACGGAAAGCGATCCACTCATCTAATAGTCCGGATACACCCATCACCATTGGTACACCGCCGATGAGGACGTTGAAGTTACATCCAAACGAATCCTCCAGCGGCGTCATTGCGTACAATTTGTTCATCAGCTTGTCGGGATCGGTGCCGCGCTTGAGGTCAATGGTAATCTTAAGACCCTGCAGGTCGGTTTCGTTACGGATGTCGTTGATCTCGCGCACCTTGCCCGCCTTCGCCAGTTCCGCAACCTTCGAAATGATCGCCTCTATCGAGGTGGAGTACGGGATTTCGGTGACATCAATGCAGTTGTTGGATTTGTCATAAGAATAGACAGCGCGCACTTTGACACTGCCGCGTCCTGTTTCGTAGATCTTTTGTAACAGGTCGCGGTCATAGATCAACTGACCGCCACCGGGGAAATCAGGACCTTTTAGCGTCGAAAGAATGTCGTGCTCGGGATCCTTCATCAGTGCGATGGTCGTCTCACACACCTCTTGCAGGTTGAATGAACAGATGTTGCTCGCCATACCGACGGCGATACCGAGATTATTGTTGACCAAAATCGACGGGAAGGTCACCGGCAACAAGGACGGTTCTTTCATCGTCGCGTCGTAGTTGTCAACAAAGTCCACGGTATCCTTATCAATATCGCGAAACAGTTCTTCTGCGATCGGCGCGAGCTTCGCCTCAGTGTAACGCGAGGCAGCGCACTCCATATCGGTGGAGTACGCTTTACCGAAGTTACCCTTGGACTCCACATACGGATGCAACAGAGCCTCATTACCGCGGGACAGACGCACCATTGTATCGTAGATCGCCGCATCGCCGTGAGGATTGTGCTTCATTGTCTGACCGGCGATGTTGGCAGATTTGATAAGGTTGCCCTTAAGCAGCCCCATCTTATACATCGTATACAACAGCTTGCGGTGAGAGGGCTTGAAGCCGTCGATCTCAGGGATCGCGCGGGACATAATAACACTCATCGCGTAAGGCATATAGTTCTCGCGTAGTGTGTCGGTGATGATCTGATGCTCTACCTCGCCCGCGCCTGTAATATGGGCGTTGGAGGGCAGACCTTTGACCTTCTTTTCGGGCTCTTTTTTGCTTTTTTTACCAGCCATATGTCTTCCCCTCCTTTACTCCAGATCCAGCATATCGAGATATTCCGCACCGTGCTCAGCGATGATGCGCTTACGTCCGTCGAGATCATCGCCGAGCAAGACGTCGAACACGTGTGCCGTCTCCTCGACGTCGGTCGGCGTGACCTTCACGAGGCGGCGTGTGGCGGGATTCATCGTGGTTAAGGACATCATCTCGGGCTCATTTTCACCAAGTCCCTTAGAACGCTGGATGGTGAACTTCTGCCCGTCGATACCCTCGAGGATCGCGGTTTTCTCGCGGTCGTTATACGCAAAATAGGTATCCGTCTTGGTATTGATCTCGTATAGTGGAGTTTCCGCAATATATACGTAGCCTTTCTCAATGAGCGTGGGGGTCAGGCGATACAGCATCGCCAGCACCAGCGTACGGATCTGGAAGCCGTCGACGTCGGCATCGGTACAGATGATAATCTTACTAAACCGCAACAGCGACAGATCAAAGGTCGCGAGATTTTTGTTCGACTTCGAGCGCACCTCAACACCGCAACCCATAATTTTGAGCAAGTTGACAATAATTTCGCTTTTGAAAATCTTATCAAACTCCGCTTTTAAGCAGTTGAGGATCTTACCGCGGATCGGGATGATGGCTTGGAACTCGGAATCACGCGCCTGCACGCAAGCACCCATAGCGGATTTACCCTCCACGATGAACAATTCACGCTCGTTCACATCGCGACTGCGGCAGTCAACGAATCCGGGCACGCGGGATGCCAGGTCATTGCTCGATTGCAAGGTTTTCTTGAGATTAAGACGCGTGGTCTCCGCCTTTTCGCGGCTACGCTTGTTCACCAACACCTGATCGCACAAACGATCGGCATCCATCTTATTCTCGATGAAATACACCTCAAGATTATGCCGCAGGAACTCGGTCATCGCCTCTTGGATAAACTTATTGTTGATCGCCTTTTTGGTCTGATTTTCATACGATGTCTGCGTCGAGAAGGACGACGACACCAGCACCAGACAGTCCTGAATATCCTGGAAGGTGATCTTGGACTCATTTTTGAGGTATTTACCGTTCTTCTTAAGGTAGGCATCCACCTGTGACACAAATGCGCTCTTGACCGCCTTATCGGGTGAGCCGCCGTGTTCCAGCCAGCTGGAGTTATGATAATACTCCAGCAGATTGACTTTGTTGGAAACGCACATCGACACATTAAGTTTTACCTTATATTCAGGCTTGTCCTCGCGATCACGACCAACGCGCTCCGCAGACCACGTCTGCACGGAGGTCATCGTCTCTTCGCCGGCAACCTCTTTGACGTAGTCAGCGATACCGTTTTCGTACTGATAATCTTTCACGTCAAAACTGCCGCCGTGCTGATCACGGAAATGGAACAACAGTCCGGGGTTAACGATCGCCTGACGGCGCAGAACATCATCGAAATATTCGATGGGAGCAGCAATGTCGGTAAACACCTGTATGTCGGGTTTAAAACGAATGCGCGTACCGGTGTCTTTTTTGGCATATGGTTCTTTTTTGAGACCGCCGACATTCTCGCCATGCTCGAAATGAAGCGAGTACAAATAGCCGTCGCGTTTAACCTCAACGTCCATATATTCCGACGCATACTGCGTCGCGCACGCGCCCAAGCCGTTAAGACCGAGCGTGTAATCATCCGTATCGTATTTACCGCCCGCATACAATTCGCAGAAGATCAGTTCCCAGTTGTAGCGTTGCTCCTTCTGGTTAAAGTCAACGGGCACACCGCGACCGAAATCCTGCACTTCGATCGAATGATCGGCATAGCGCGTAATGACAATCTTATTACCATAACCCGCACGCGCCTCGTCCACTGAGTTGGACAGTATTTCAAATATTGCGTGCTCACAGCCTTCAAGACCGTCCGACCCGAACATAACGCCGGGTCGCTTACGCACGCGGTCGGCACCTTTCAGAGCGGTGATACTCTCATTTGTATAGGCAGTCTTTTTCGTTGCCATAAAAAGCATCTTCCTTTACTAGATACAGTATTACAATTATTTATTGTAACCCATATATTGGGTTTTTGTCAAGTCATATCGCGTATTTATGCGGATGGTTATCTTGTGTGATTTGAAAAAGAAATATGTAATTGAGTTGACACAGATTAGAAAACACGCTATGATATGAAAGCATTTTGGATAAAGGAGTGATACGATGGCGGAGAACTATCAGCGGATGCTGGATAATGAACTGCAACACATTATTGACAGCGGACGCGTGCCGACCCTGTTGCTACACAGTTGCTGTGCGCCGTGTTCAAGCTATGTTTTAGAATATCTTAGTCGATATTTTGCCATCACGGTGTTATATTATAACCCCAACATCGCTCCGGAAGACGAATTTATTCGTCGTGTGCAGGAACAGAAACGGTTAATTGCCGAGATGCCGCATCACCACCCCGTTTCACTCATCGTTGGTGATTACACTCCTGAAAGGTTTCGCGAAATCGCCGAGGGGCGTGAACATGAGCCCGAGGGTGGCGAGCGATGCTTTGCCTGCTATCGCCTGCGGCTTGAAGAAACCGCCCGTAAAGCAAAGGATGGCGGTTATGACTATTTCACCACCACCCTCTCCATCAGCCCTCTGAAAAACGCCGCCAAGCTTAATGAGATCGGAAAAGAACTATCCGCGCAATATAACATTGCATATCTATATTCGGATTTTAAAAAACGCGAAGGCTATAAACGATCGTGCCAACTATCGGTTGAGTATCAGCTGTATCGACAAGATTATTGCGGCTGTATTTATTCAAAGCGCGATGCAGCACAGCGTAACAGCAAAAATCCATCATTAAACGCTTGATTTTTCACGGCAAATATGCTACACTAATGCGGTCGTGATTATGCAGGCGTGGTGGAATGGCAGACACGTTGGTCTTAGGAGCCAATGCTTCACGCGTGCGGGTTCAAGTCCCGCCGCCTGCACCAAGCCCCCTATACCGCCTGTTAGGCGGGACTTTGAACCCCTGTTTTCGCCGAGGCTAAT
>JAZOCG010000026.1:0-5463 GCA_045596345.1 Acutalibacteraceae bacterium | reverse complement strand
CGCGCAGGACACCACCGTGTACGGACAGGATCTGTACGGCGAGGTGCGCCTGCCCGCATTGTTGCGCGAACTGTGCCGCATCGACGGGCTTAAATGGATTCGTTTGCTTTATTGCTATCCCGAGCATATCACCGACGAGCTTCTCGACGTGATGGCGAGCGAGGAAAAGGTGCTCCCGTATATGGATATGCCGTTGCAGCATGCCAGCGGTAAAGTGTTACGGGCGATGAATCGCCCCGGTGATCGCGCATCGCTCACCGCACTGGTAAAGCGCATCCGCGAAAAAGTGCCGAACATCACCCTGCGCACTACCGTGATGACCGGCTTCCCCGGCGAAACCAAGCAGGATTTTGAGGAACTGTGCGCGTTTATTCAGGAGGCGCGGTTTGAACGGCTCGGCTGTTTTGCCTACTCGGCGGAGGAGGGCACCCCCGCGGCAACTCTGCCCGATCAAGTGCCCGAAAAGGTGAAATGCCGCCGTCGCGACATTGTGATGGAGGAGCAGAGCCGCATTTCCGACCGCCATAATGAGGCGATGATCGGCAAGACCTTGACGGTGCTCGTCGAGAGCTTTGATAAATACGCGGAGTGTTGGTTCGGTCGTAGCGAGGGAGATGCCCCCGACATCGACGGTAAAGTGTTCTTTATCCCCACCGCGCGTGTGCAAGCAGGGGATTTCGTGCAGGTGACTGTGACCGACACGATGGACTGGGATCTGATAGGAGAGATGGTCGAATGAATTTACCGAATAAGCTGACGATCGTACGCTGTGTGCTGACGTTTGTGTTTTTGGCGGTGTTGCTGACGGAGTTCCCGTACCACTACGGCGTGGCGTTGCTCATCTTCATTGCCGCCTCGCTGACGGATTATTTTGACGGCAAGATCGCCCGCCGCGATGGGTTGGTGACCAATCTCGGCAAATTCCTCGACCCCTTGGCGGATAAGACGCTGACCACGGCGGCGTTTCTCGGCATACTGTGTGAGTTACCCGATGCGTCTATGTGCTGGGCGGTGATGCTGATCCTCACCCGCGAGTTCGCGGTCACCTCGGTGCGCCTGCTCGCCGCGAAGGACGGCGTCGTGGTCGCGGCATCCTTTGCGGGCAAGCTCAAGACCGTGATGCAGATGGTCGCCATCATCTATATGCTCGCGGCGTTTCAACTTTGCGAACTGCTCAGTGGAAACTGGGTGGCAGGAATTGTGTTCATCAGCATCGGCATCGCGCTCATCTGGATCTCGGTCATCGCCACGGTGGCGTCGGGTGTCCAGTATGTGTGGAATCTGCGCCATTATTTTAAGGAAAATTAAAAAACAGTAGACAAATCCAAAATTATGTATATAATAGTAATAAATAGGTAAAAGCAATGGGCAGGAGAAGTACCCGCGCACGGCGCACCAGAGAGAGATCGCCACGGCTGTAAGCGATCTTGGCGCACGACACGGCGAAATGCACCTGTCCGCTCCGAGCGGGAAAGCACTGCGTGCCGCGTATCGCTCGGCGGCACGCCTCCGTTATCGGGCAAGGCTCTGTTGGGAGCCGACGAGTATAGCGGAGTGGAACCGTGAGAATGACCTCACCTCCGTCACCTGTTGGGTGGCGGAGGTGTATTTTATTTTAGAGGA
Organism: Acutalibacteraceae bacterium; assembly: GCA_045596345.1. GTDB lineage: Bacteria > Bacillota > Clostridia > Oscillospirales > Acutalibacteraceae > UBA5905. The sequence continues at coordinate 3,840 of JAZOCG010000026.1, read as the reverse complement.
GAGATGACCGTGTTCAAACAAATGCGCGAAGACATCGCGACCATTCGCGAGCGCGACCCTGCGGCACAGTCAGGTTTTGAGGTATGGTGGCTGTACAACGGCTACAAAGCGTTGCGTTCACATCGGCGCGCGCATCGTCTGTATGAGAAGGGGCATCCCCTGCTCGCTCGCTGGGTGTCCCAGCGTTTGGTGCGCCGCACCGGCATCGAGATCCATCCTGCCGCGACGATCGGCAAGCGGTTTTTCATCGACCACGGCACGGGTGTTGTCATCGGCGAGACCACCGGGATCGGTGACGACTGCACCATCTACCAGGGCGTGACCCTCGGCGGCACGGGTAAGGATCAGGGCAAGCGTCACCCCACCCTCGGCAACAACGTGATGGTGGGCGCGGGTGCGAAAGTGCTCGGTCCTATCAAGATCGGCAACAATGTGCGTATCGCCGCGGGCGCGGTGGTACTCACCGACATCCCCGACAACTGCACCGCGGTCGGTATCCCCGCGAAGGTGGTGCGCCGCGACGGCGAAAAGGTGCAGGATCTCGACCAGATCCACATTCCCGATCCCGTGGCGCAGGAGATTGCACGACTGGAAGAGCGTATTTCCGCTTTGGAAGATAAAGGAGAATAATGATGAAGATCTACAATACAATGACCCGACAAAAAGAAGAACTCATCCCCATCGAAGAGGGCAAGATCCGCCTGTACGCGTGCGGACCGACGGTGTATAATTTCATCCACATCGGCAACGCGCGCCCCTTGTGTATCTTCGACGTTCTGCGCCGCTATCTTGAATGGCGCGGATATGAGGTGAACTTCGTTCAGAACTTCACCGATATTGACGACAAGATCATCCGCCGCGCCAACGAAGAGGGGCTCACCTTCAAAGAGGTGGCGGAGAAATATATCGAAGAATTCCGCACCGATGCGAAGGGGTTGGGCGTACGCCCTGCGACCACCCATCCTAAGGCGACGGAAAACATTGATATGATCCAACAGATCATTGACACGCTGATCAAGAAAGGCTATGCTTATACCGCCGCTAACGGCGACGTGTATTTCCGTACCCGCAAATTTGACGAGTACGGCAAACTGTCGCATCAGCCGATCGACGAACTGGAGAGCGGTGCGCGTATCGCCGTCGGCGAGGTGAAGGAAGATCCGCTGGACTTCGCGCTGTGGAAAGCGGCGAAGCCCGACGAGCCGAGCTGGTCGTCTCCGTGGAGTGACGGTCGCCCCGGTTGGCATATTGAGTGCTCCGCGATGGCGCGCCGCTATCTCGGCGAAACCATCGACATTCACGGCGGCGGACAGGATCTGGTCTTCCCGCATCACGAGAACGAGATCGCCCAGAGTGAGTGCTGTAACGGCGTGCCGTTCGCCCGCTACTGGATGCACAACGGCTACATCAACGTCGACAACAAGAAGATGTCGAAATCCCTCGGCAACTTCTTCACCGTACGCGACGTAGCGCAGGAATACGGCTATGAGCCGATCCGTTTCTTCCTCATTTCGTCGTCGTACCGTAGCCCGATCAACTACAACACCGAGATCATCCGGCAGGGCATCGCCGCGCTGGATCGCCTGTATAACTGTAAGAACGCGATGTCGTTTGCGCTCGGCAACGCCCCCGAGGGTGCTGCGGACGAGGCATTCGCCGCACAGGTGGCGGCTCGCCGTCAGCAGTTCATTGATGCGATGGACGATGACCTCAACACCGCCGACGGTATCGCCGCGTTGTTTGAACTGGTCAAGGATATTAACGTGATGCTCGCGGCTGGTACCGCGACCAAAGCGACCGTCGAGACGGGTAAGGCGTTGTTTGATGAACTGACCGACGTGCTGGGTCTTTGCTACGCTCGCGAGGAGAGCGGCGAGGACGATGCCGCGATCGAGGAGCTGATCGCCGCGCGCACCGCCGCTCGCAAGGAGAAAAATTGGGCAGAGGCGGATCGTATCCGTGACGAACTGAGCGCAATGGGCATTGTGCTGGAAGACACGCCGCAGGGTGTTAAATGGCACCGATAAGGTGATAGGCTTGTAAAATTGCGCATAGGTATAGAAACGAACAGGAGAGAAACACATTGGGTATTATTGAACTGATATTGATCGGTCTTGGGTTGTCGATGGACGCCGCCGCTGTGTCGATCTGTAAGGGTCTTGCCGCCGGACAGGCGAAACTGCGTCACTGCGTGACGGCGGGTGTGTATTTCGGCGGCTTTCAGGCGTTGATGCCGTTCATCGGTTATGCGCTCGGACGCACCTTCGCGGATTATATCAACCGCTACGACCACTGGATCGCATTTATTCTGTTGGTCATCATCGGCGGCAATATGCTGCGCGAATCCTTTGGCAAGGAAGAGGAATGTGCTTGCGCCAACTTCGGTCCGTCGGCAATGTTGCCGATGGCGATCGCGACGAGTATCGATGCGCTCGCGGTCGGTGTGTCCTATTCGTTCTATCTTAACTGGGGTCAGCTATGGCTGGCGATCGGCGCGATCGGCGTTATCACTTTCGTGATGAGTGCGATCGCGGTAAAACTCGGCAGTGTGTTCGGCGCACGGCATAAGACCTTCGCCGAGCGTCTGGGCGGCGTGATTTTAATCTTAATGGGAACGAAAATTCTGTTAGAAGGACTGGGCTTCTGGTTCTGATAGCGGGCAATATATAGGAGTGAAAATTATGGCGAAGATGTGGGCAGGACGCACCGACGGCGTCACCAGCCAAATTGCAGACGATTTCAATTCGTCCATCCGCTTTGACAGTCGGATGTACAAGCAGGATATCACGGGCAGTATGGCGCACGCCGCGATGCTCGGCGCACAGGGGATCATCTCCTCAGCCGAGGCGGCACAGCTCAATGACGGTCTGCAGGGCATCCTCGTTGACTTGACGAGCGGTGCGCTTGCGGTGGATATGTCCTGCGAGGATATTCATATGTTTGTCGAGCAGGTGCTCACCGAGCGTCTCGGCGACGTGGGCAAGAAACTGCACACCGCGCGCAGCCGCAACGACCAGGTCGCGCTGGACGTGCGGATGTATCTGCGCGAGGAGATCGACACGATCGATGCACTGGTGCGCGATCTGCTTGACGCGCTCGTTGAACAGGCGGAGGCGAATAAGGCGGTCATTCTGCCCGGCTATACGCACTTGCAACGCGCCCAGCCCATCACGTTTGGGCATCACCTGATGGCGTACGCGATGATGCTGCTGCGTGATCGCGACCGTCTTGCAGACTGCCGAAAGCGAATGAACGTGTCGCCCATTGGCTCGTGCGCGCTTGCGGGCACGACCTACGCGACCGACCGCCGTTTTGAGGCGGCGAAGCTCGGCTTTGACGACATCTGCCGCAACAGCCTCGACGGCGTGTCCGACCGCGATTTTTGCGCCGAACTGCTCGGTGCCTTGTCCATTTTGATGATGCACCTGTCCCGTTTCTCGGAGGAGCTGATCTTCTGGTCGAGTTGGGAGTTCCGCTTTGTGGAACTGTCGGATGCGTACACGACGGGTTCGTCAATTATGCCGCAGAAGAAAAACCCCGATATGGCGGAGCTGGTGCGCGGCAAGACGGGGCGCGTGTACGGCGATCTGATGGCACTGCTCACCACCCTCAAGGGTCTGCCGCTCGCGTATAATAAGGATATGCAGGAAGACAAAGAGGGCGTGTTCAACGCCTGCGATACCGTCAAGATGTGCCTTAAGGTGTTCGTCGGGATGGTAGCGACGATGAAGGTGCGCGCCGACGTGATGCTCGCGGCGGCGAAGGGCGGTTTTATCAACGCCACCGACCTCGCGGACTATCTCGTGCGCAAGGGTCTGCCGTTCCGCGATGCGTATAAGA
>JAZOCG010000025.1:0-7302 GCA_045596345.1 Acutalibacteraceae bacterium | reverse complement strand
GAAACGCGCAAGGTGCTGACCAAGGATCACAACGTGCAGGACAAGGTGGACGCGGTGCTCACAAACCCGTTTGCAGGCCTACTGATCTTCGCGGCGGTGATGTTCCTCGTGTTCCAGATTTCGCAGGCGTGGCTTGGCGTGTGGATCGCCGAGGGCTATGAGTTCGCAAACGGCACGGTCATCCCCGGTCTCGTCACCCTGATTGATACGTTTAAGGAATGGGTCGGTGGCCTGCTCGCAGGCGGCAATGCGTTCCTTGTCGCCCTGCTCACAGAGGGTATCATCGGCGGTGTCAGCGCGGTCGTCGGTTTCCTGCCGCTGGTGATGGTGATGGATTTCCTCATCGCTCTGTTGGAGGGTTGCGGCTATATGGCGCGCGCGACCGTCGTGCTGGATCCGATCTTCAAGAAGGTCGGTCTGTCGGGTAAATCGGTCATCCCGTTCGTCATCGGCACGGGCTGCGCCATCCCCGGCGTGATGGCGGCGCGCACCATCCGCAACGGGCGCGAGCGCAACGCGACCGCGATGCTGGCGCCCTTTATGCCCTGCGGTGCGAAGCTGCCGGTCATCGCACTGTTCGCCGGCGCATTCTTCGATGAGGCGTCGTGGGTCGGCACGCTGATGTACTTTGTCGGCATCGTCATCATCCTGCTCGGCGCGATGCTGGTCAACAAGATTGCAGGGCATAAGAGCCGTAAGTCGTATTTCATCATCGAGCTGCCCGAATATAAAGCGCCGTCGCTTGGTCGCGCGTGTATGTCGATGCTCAGCCGCGGCTGGGCGTACATCGTCAAGGCAGGCACCATCATCCTGTTGTGCAACGCAATCGTGTACATTATGCAGGCGTTCAACTGGAACTTCACGCTGGTGGAGGAGGGCGCTGAGAGTTCCTCCATCCTCGCGACCATCGCAGGTCCGATCGCAGTCGTGCTGGTGCCGATCATCGGCATCAAGGCGTGGCAGCTTGCTGCCGCCGCGGTTACCGGCTTCATCGCGAAGGAGAATGTGGTCGGCACGTTGGCGGTGTGCTACGGCATCTCCAATCTGATCGACACCGAGGCGCTGGAAATGGCGCAGGGCGCCGGTGCGGAGGTCGCCGCGGTGTTCGGTATCACCAAGGTCGCGGCGCTGGCGTATTTGATGTTCAATCTGTTTTCGCCGCCCTGCTTTGCGGCAATCGGCGCGATGAACGCCGAGATTAAGGACAAGAAATGGCTGTGGGGCGGCATCGCGCTGCAACTCAGTGTGGGCTTCACGGTTGGCTATCTGGTGTATCAAATCGGCACGCTTATCACCACCGGCAAGCCTGGTGCAGGCTTCCTGCCCGGTCTGTTTGCGGTGCTGGTGATGGCGGCGATCCTCGTGTGGCTGTGCGTGCGCGCGGATAAGAAGGTCAAAGCGGAATATACCCTGAAAGGTGATAGAACCGCGGTGACCGCGAAGAAATGATTGTTCGGGAGTAAACGCTTATGTGGGAAAACATCATTGTTATTGTGATTCTGGCGGCGATCCTCGGCTTGGCGATCTTCTATATTTTGAAAGCCAAAAAGAGCGGCAAACAATGCATCGGCTGTCCCGATGCAGACACCTGCGCGGCAAAAAAGAGCGGCTGCGGCTGTGCAAAATAAAGTATAGTGAAAGCCCCTGCCAAGCGCAGGGGCTTTTGATGTGGGGGTGAGATTGTTAGCGAAAAGCTCAAATTGTCGCAACAGAGACTCCTTTGTGCAAAGGGAGCCGGCTGAGCGTAGCGAAGACTGAGGGATTGTTTTAGAATCCTATGATATCGCAACAAATGTGAACCATCGGAGATTCTCGACGTTCGCCTACGGCGAAGTCGGTCAAATTTTTCTTGTGAGGCTGAACGCTTCGCATTTCGCCTAACGGCGAAACCGAAAAAGTTTGCAACCCCGTAGTTCGGCTGCGCCGAACGCGGGGTTCGAATCAACCCGATGGTTCATCCCAAAAAAGGACGAGCATCACCCGTCCAATGGGCAGGGACTTTGCTTTGCAAAGTCGGATTCGTAACCCCCTGAGTTTGGCAAGGGGAGATTGTACGATAGGATTTACTTTCACTGTTGCCAAACTCATATAGTTTGCCCTCGGCGGTTTAGACAACCGCCGTTTCGCCTACGGCGAACACGGACAAACTAGCCGCGGTTCTCACCCCGTAGGGGTACCAAACAGAAAAGACACCCCGTCGGGGTGTCTTTTCTGTTTGGTGAACCATCGGGGATTCGAACCCCGGGCCCTTTGATTAAAAGTCAAATGCTCTGCCAGCTGAGCTAATGGTTCATACCTGCACAACAAGTGCCTAAGGTGACACGAGTAATCCCAACCTGTTTTAAAAAGGCGGATTTTCGCTCACCCGTCGTTAAAATACTCGCCAATACGGGCGTATTGGCTACGTTTTGTGCCTTGGCTGAACAAAAATCCGCTCTTTTTAAAATCTTCGACCTAAAAGGAGGCAGATTTTGAGGGGTTTTTGTTCTTCTTTTCTGCCGATAGGCTAGTGCCTATCAAAGAAAAAAGGGCGAAAAGCACCGAAATCTGCCCCTTTGAGGCAGACTCGGATTACTCGTGTCACCTTTGCTATTATAGCCAAATGACGGGTAAAAGTCAAGACTATTTTCTAAATTCTTTCGGTTGACCCCTTTACTTTTTGCACAATTCTTGGTAAAGTAAAGGTATCATCCTACAGTATGCGCAGTAAGGAGAGGATTATCCGTGAAAACAGTGGAAGATTATATGATTTCCATCCCCGATTTTCCGAAAGAGGGTATCATATTCCGTGACGTGACGGGGGTGCTCGATGATGCGGACGGGTTGCACCTCGCGATCGATGAATTGCAAAAGCGGCTCGATGGGGTGGAGTTTGACCTTGTTGCCGGCGCGGAGGCGCGCGGGTTTATCTTCGGTATGCCGCTCGCGTATAACCTGCATAAGCCTTTTGTGCCCGTGCGCAAGAAAGGTAAGCTGCCGCGCGAGACTGTGACCAAGGAATACGCGCTGGAATACGGCACGGCGGCGATCGAGATCCACAAGGATTCCATCAAACCCGGTCAGCGGGTGGTGCTGGTGGACGACTTGCTGGCAACGGGCGGCACGCTCAAAGCGGCGGCACAGCTCGTTGAGGAGCTGGGCGGCGTGGTGGTCAAGGTGCTGGTGCTTATTGACCTCGTTGACCTCGGTGGGCGCGCGGTGCTCGAGGGCTATGACGTCGACACCGTCATCACCTATCATGGAGAATAATAAAAACCAACGCCGAGGCGACTTTTGTCGCCTCGGCGTTATGTTATATCCGTATACTGACTTCGCCCGAATGTAGGGTGATCGTTTCGCCGGTGTCGGTTTCCACGAGCAGATGCCCGCGGCTGTTGATGTCCCGCGCGGTGGCGGAGAACTGCTCATCGCCGCGGGTGACGGTCACGCGCTGTCCGAGCACACAGGAGCGCGCGCGGCTCTCAGCGAGAAAATCGCCGCTGCCGATAGTCGCATAGGCGTGTTCCCATTCCTCCAGGATGGCGGCGATGAGGGCGTTGCGGTCAACGGCACATCCTTCATTGCCGAGCGAGGTGGCGATGCCGGCGATGTCGGCGGGGAATTCCACCGCCGCGACGTTTACGCCGATACCGAGCACCACGTAGTCGAGGGTGTTATCGGGGGTGAACCCCGCTTCGGTGAGGATGCCGCACAGCTTTTTGCCGCCGACGTAGAGGTCGTTGACCCATTTGATGTGCACATTGAGCGGGCACAGCCGCTCGATCGCCCGTGCGACCGCGACGGCGGCGCAGGATGTGATCAGACAGCCATCCGCTTCGCGCGGACGCAGAATGACGGACATATACACCCCGCCCTGCGGAGAGAAAAACAACCGACTGCGTGTGCCGCGTCCCGCGGTTTGCGATTCGGCGACCACCACGGTGCCTTCGGGCGCGCCCGCGGCGGCAAGCGCGCGAGCGGTGGTGTTGGTGGAGGGGAGCGTCGCCGCGACCTGCAGATCCCGCCCGAACAAGGCGGTGTGCAGATGTCGACGGATGGCACTTTCGGTCACAGCGTTCACGGCATTCCCTCCTTAATCATCAAACTTCTTCGCACCCAAAAACTCATATGCGCCGCCGTAGGTGCCGCCGCCAAAGGGGCGCACCGTAACTCCCTCACAATTGGCGGCAACGCCGTAGGAGCGGCGCGGAAAGCTGAGGGGGATGCAGGGACAAGCGTTAAAAAGCATCTTTTCGGCGGCGACAGTCTGTGCCCGTCCGCCGCGCGCCGCCGCGGTGACGGCGGCATCAAATGCGGGGTCAGAGAATCCCGTCCGATTATTCGCCGCGCCACTGACAAAAGCGGTCAGGTTTTCCGCGGCGGTGAGTCCGCCGCCGATCGCGGTATACAGCGCGACCTGATAATTACCGCTGCTCACCCGCGCGGCGAGGATGTCTTGGCTGACAAGCTCGATCGTACAGTTGATCTTGAGATTTTTCTGCCACGACTGCACGATATACCGCGCGGTGTCGGCACTGACGGTATCATCCGCCGCAAGCACGGTCAGGCGCGGCATAACGGGGGTTTTCTCCTCGGGATAAACCGCCGCAAGCCCCTCGCCAAGGGCTACGCGCGCGGCGTCTACTTGTGTTGAATAAGTCACCGCGTTGTCGTTGTTGCGGTATGGCTCGCTGCCGACGATGGCATCGGGCGGGATGTAGCCTGTTGCGGTCGGCTCGCCCGCCGTGGCAAGATGGTTGTACACCGTCGTCCACTCAACGGTGTCCCTCAGAGCGCGACGGATGCTCGCGTGCGCCAGTGTCGGCTCGGCGGTGTTAAAATACACCCCGCGGACACTATCCGCCAGCGTGTGCACGGTCACGCCCGCCTGCCTAGCCGCGTCCACCTCGCTGTCGGATAAAAACGCGGCATCCAGCAACCCCTCGGTCAGTGCGGCGACCGTATCGTCGCTGTCGAGCACAAACCGCACCGCACTCGGCGCGACCGCATCGGCGGCGTGATAATGCTCGTTTTTGTTAAGAAGCAGGGATTGTGCGTGATTCCACGCGGTGAGAGAAAACGCGCCGTTGGAGATGAGATACTGCTTCTCCAACCCGTACCGACCCGCGGTGTAGTGGAAAAACGCTTCGTTGCACGGCATAAACGGCGCATTCGCCAGCCGCGCAGGGAAGGCGGGGTCCGCCTGTTCCAGCGTGACGGTCAACGTATCGTTATCCGTCGCTTTGACACCGAGTGAGGACAGCGGCTTTTCGCCCTTGTGGATCGCCTCGGCGTTTTGGATGCCGTAAAACGCTGTCGCCGTGCCGCTTGTATTATCGGGGGATACGGCGCGCTGCCAACCGAACACAAAATCCTGCGCGACCACCTGCGTCGGCTCGTCCCAGTCGGTCTGCTCACCGCGGATGGATACGGTGCTCCAATAGGATTTTTTCAGCGTGAAGGTATAGGTCAGCCCGTCGTCCGACACAGTATAGGTTGCCGCGCCGTCCACGACCCTGCCGTGCTCATCAAGGCGGGTGAGTCCCTCAAACAGCGCGGTGATCACGGTCACCGAAGAGGCTTCGGTTGCAGACTGAGGATCAAGCTGTCGCGGTTCGCTGTCGAGCGGCAGACGGAACCCCTTGCCGTTGCCGTCGTCGCCGCAGGCGGTGAGGGAGAAGAGCAGAATGATCGCGGTCAACACCGCAAACACACGCCGCATACCGAAGCCTTCTTTCTATCATATACTATACTATATTATAACAAGAACCGTCGGAAATGCAACAACCACAGGAAAAATTTGCAAAAAGAAAGGCATCCCCACGGGATGCCTTTCGGGTTAAACAAAGGAACTTTCGATCACACGGGCGCAGTCATCGGGGGAATACCGCCAATGCTCGAGCGGTCCTTGCGTGATGAAATACTGCGGCGGTTGCGGAGCGGTCGCTCCATCCTGTGCATCAATCAGCGCGAGTTTGATTTTCAGCTTTTCGGGTTGTACACTCTTGATATATACCGCCGCTTGCTGACCGACACGTACCCCCTCGCGCGGCTCGGCGAGCCCCGCCAGATTGGGGGTCAGCTCGACAAACACACCGTAAGGTTCTACGGATCGTATAATCCCAGCGATGGTTTCCCCTGCGTTGAATAATGCGGCGTTTTCTTCCCACGTACCGAGCAGTTCGCGGTGGGACAGGCAAATACGTCCGTTGTCCAGCGAGGATACCACGCCGAGAATGTCCATTCCGGGGGTAAAGCGGTCACGCGGATGCGCGATGCGGCTGACCGAGATATCGGCGATGGGGATAAGCGCGGGCAGACCGCATCCGATATCGCAGAACGCGCCGAAGGTTTCGAGGCGGGTGATCCGCGCGGGAATGATGTCGCCGCGCCGCAGATGCGCGATGTACTCGTCGCGGCATCGTTCCTGCGCCAAACGGCGCGAGAGGATGGGACGACACCCGTCGGCGGTTTGTTCGAAGCCGATGACGACAAAGCAGACAGGCTTATTCACGCGGGTGATAAGCACGATGTCACGCGTAGTGCCCTCGGCGATGCCGACGGCACCCTCCGCGTGGGGGATGATTCCCTCGCCGCAGGGCAGTTGCACGATCAAGTTGTGATCAATATCACAGCGCACGGCACGCGCTTCGAGGATGCGTCCGTCCGCCTGCGCCTGCATCAGCTCCGTTATGGTGGCGATGGCGGTCTGGTTTTCAGGTGTGTGGAACAGCAAGCCTTCCGGACGGTAAACGGTTTTCTCCATAATCATATCATTCCTTCCCTTTCTCATATGGGATGTATATGCGTCCGTCCTCGCTTGTATGTTCCGTATGACCGTTTGTGTTTTATCTTAGCGGATAATTGCACCGAGCAAGCCGTAGGATACGATGGACATAATGATGGTCGCGATCGCGATACCCACCAGAATGGCAGGGAACGCTTTTTTAAATTTAATGCCGAGCAGGGAGGCGATGAGCGCGCCCGTCCACGCGCCCGTGCCGGGCAGCGGGATGCCGACGAACAGCGCAAGCCCCCAGAAATACCCTTTTTCGATCTTCTCGCTCTTGCCGAGTGCCTTGGCTTCCAGCTTCTCCACCATCGGGCGGAAGAGTTTCGTTTTCTTCAGCCACGTGAAAATGGGGGTGATAAACCACAGAATAAAGGGGATGGGGAGAATATTGCCGATGATGCAGATGGGCACGGCGGTGAGAATGTCGACATTTAAGAGCGACGCGGCGAGAAGACCGCCGCGCAATTCGAGGATCGGCACCATTGAAATGATGAAAAGTCGGATCGTAGCCATGTCGTTCTGTGAGCCAA
>JAZOCG010000024.1:0-5060 GCA_045596345.1 Acutalibacteraceae bacterium | reverse complement strand
GAGGATTCCGACGACCTGTTTATGTCGGCGGAGGTCGCCGATGAACTGACACAGCAGGCGTGTATTGCGCTGTTTAATGCGCTGCAAGTCAACCCCGAGGACCGCACTCCCACCGTGGCAAAGTTCCGTCAGCAGCTGTCCATGGAGCCGAATGTTTCTGCTCTGCTCGACGAGGATGACGATCAAGCTCCCGCAAAAGAACCCAAACGGATAGGAGCCCCGCTCATCATCTTCGTATCGGTGTTAGCGGCACTGTTGGTCGTGTTGGCGATTGTGCTCATTCTATTCAAGGACAGCGGCGGCGGCGAAACAAGCGAGCCGCCCGTGAGCGTCCCGGAATACATCACCACCACCTCAACCACGAAAGAGGCCCCCAAATATGCCGTTCCTCCTCTGGTCGGAAAAAACTACTACGACATCTACGACGAAAAGACCAACGGCGAATTTGTTATTGAAATCAAGCAGAAGGAATACAGCGATCAGGAGGCAGGTATCATCCTGTCACAGGATCCCGAACCCGGTGCCAGCGTTGACAAAGGCGCGACCATCACCGTCGTTGTCAGTCTCGGCAAGGATGACACGGTTATTGTGCCTAATGTCTCCAGATGGGAAGAAACCCAGGCAAGACTCTATCTCGAAGCACTCGGCTTCCGCGTACAGGTCGACAAATTGCAAGTATCGGATATGCCTTACGGCTATGTACAGAATACCGATCCGCCCGCCCAGACCGCTAAGAAGAAGGGTGATCTGATCACCCTGCGTGTCAGCTATGTTGAGGACACGGTGGATTCTTCCGATACCGGCGAAAGCGATCCCTCCTCATCGGACAACTCCGACGTTTCGGATAATTCCGACGTTTCGGATATCTCCGACGTTTCAGATATCTCCGACATTTCAGATATCTCCGACGTTTCAGACATCTCCGACGTTTCGGACAATTCCGAGGATAATGAGGAATTTGATAACAGCAGCGATTTTTGATCCGTAACAACAAACCAGCCGCGCGCACAACATTGTTCGCGCGGCTGGTTTTATTATTCGTTGTTCTCGCCGTAGAGGTTCATACGGAACAGGGCGGATTCCTCGTCCTTGTCTGAGCAGATCACCGTCGCCTCTTCGATGGTCCCCTGCGTGATCGCACCCGACAGCACAAGCAACTGTGTCAAGCGGCTCTTTAAGTTGAGCACGTCGCCCTCATTGGTCTTAAGAAATACCTCGCCCTTAGTCGTCGCGGCAAACTCCATCAGCTTATTAAAATCAAAATTGTGAATCTGTACACCTTCCATTGTTCTTACCTCCATTTTTGTTTTTCTAGGATAGTATAGCAAATTTCGTGCAATATACAACGGATAATATGAAAATTAGCACATTAATAAATAATTCACAATTCCCCTATTGACAGATGCGAAAAAGCGTGTTACACTTATTTTAGCACTCAACCACAAAGAGTGCTAATGCTCATGAATACCGAGTGCTAACGCAACATATACTAAGGCAGAGGAGGGAACACCGTGGAATTGGATGCGCGAAAATCCCGTATTCTCAAAGCGATCGTCGAGTCTTATATCGCGAGCGGTGAGCCGATCGGTTCCAAGGCACTCGCCGAGATGTTCGACAACTGTGTTTCTTCTGCTACGATCCGCAACGATATGACGGTGCTCACTTCGGCAGGCTACCTCGAGCAGCCGCACACCTCCGCCGGTCGACTCCCGACAGCCAAAGCGTTTGCACTCTACGTTGAACAGCTAATGGAACGGCGGGTGCTCCCGTGGCAGGACGTGCAGCTCATCGACGAAATGCTGAGTAGCGCATCCGGTGACGCAACCCGTCTGTTGGAGGACACCTGTCGCGCGCTCGCAGATCTGACAGGACTTGCAGCTGTCGCTACCCACCCCGATGAGGTCGGCGGATGCATCAGCCGCATCGACGTGATGCAGATGGCGCCCCGCAATATGGCGGTGGTGCTCGCGTTGGACAACGGTTTTCTCCGTACACGGATGTGCCGCTGTCAGCGGGATATTCCGAGCAAGGTCACCGTCGCGCTGGCAGATTATATGTGCCACCGTTTCCTTAACAAACCGCTCGACTCGATCACCGTGCATGCGATGCAGGAGATCATTCTCGAACTTGGCGAGCTCGGACTCGCGGTTGCTCCGATCCTCTCGGCGTTCTACGAGCTTACACAGGAGTGCGCGGGCAATAAAGCAGTGTCCGCAGGGCAACTTAACCTGCTCAGGCATCCCGCCTATGCACTTGACCGTGCGCGTGAGCTGATGAACCTGCTCGGCGAGAGAGAACGCATTCGCGATCTGCTCACCGAGCGCACCACAGACGGGGTGCAAGTCATCTTCGGAGACAACACGACCCCCGAACTGAAAGGGTCTTGCCTGATCACCACCCGCTACACCCTCGGTGACCGTGGACAAGGCACCATCGGCATCATCGGTCCGATAGGGATGGATTATGCCGACATCATCCCCCGTATCGAGTATTTTGCCTGCGCTGTCGGGCGAGTGCTCACCGATCTGTTTGAAGAAAGTTCCGCATTGGATATGCGTTGAACCAACATACACAACCCAGCATCTGACAGGAGGCTATTCCCTTGGAAAACGAAAAAACGACCCCGACGGCAGAGAACGTCGAGCCCGCGACCGCTCCCGAGCAGCCGAAGGAAGAGAAAAAAACGCGTAAATCATCCAAAACCGCCGAACTGGAAGCAAAGCTCGATGCGGCGCAGAAAGAACTTGATGCTACCCGCGATCAATATCAGCGGATGTTGGCGGAATACGCTAATTACAAGCGACGCACTGAGCAGGAAAAGCAGCAGATCGGCTTGTTTACCAAAGCGGAACTGCTCTCAGGACTGCTCACCAGCGTGGATAATATGGAAAAAGCCCTCGCCTCCGACGACGGCGACAATTATAAAGCCGGCGTCGATCTGGTGATGCGCCAATTCATCGAGGCACTGAGCGCGCTGGGGCTTGAAAAGATCGAGGCTCTGAACGCCCCCTTCGACCCCAACGTACACAACGCCGTGATGCGGGAGGACGCTGACGACGTCGAGCCCGACCCCGTCACCGCCGTGTTTCAGGAAGGGTACAAGGTCGGCGACCGCGTCCTGCGTCCCGCGATGGTAAAAGTAGCAAACTAAAGCTAATAAGGAACTGTCCTTTTAGATAAATAACCGTATATTTTATGTAATGTATTACTGGAGGTAAGTATTATGGCAAAGATTATCGGTATTGACTTAGGTACAACCAACTCGTGCGTCGCCGTTATCGAAGGCGGCGAGGCAGTCGTTATCCCCAACGCGGAAGGTGCCCGCACCACCCCGTCGGTCGTCGCATTCAAGAAAGACGGCGAGCGCATCGTCGGTCGCGTCGCAAAGCAGCAGGCCGTGTCTGCTCCCGACCGCACCATCGCGTCCATCAAACGTGATATGGGTACCGATCGCAAGGTCACCATTGACGGCAAATCCTACACCCCGCAGGAGATCTCCGCGATGACCCTCGCGAAGCTCAAGCAGGACGCGGAAGCCTATCTCGGCGATACCGTCACCGAAGCGGTCATCACCGTACCCGCCTACTTCACCGACGCCCAGCGTCAGGCAACCAAGGACGCGGGTAAGATCGCGGGTCTGGAAGTCAAGCGTATCATCAACGAGCCCACCGCCGCGGCTCTCGCCTACGGCATCGACAAGGAATCCGATCAGAAGATTATGGTGTACGACCTCGGCGGCGGCACCTTCGACGTGTCCATCATCGAGATGGGTGACGGCGTGCAGGAAGTGCTCGCCACGGCGGGTAACAACCGTCTGGGCGGTGACGACTTCGACCAGAAGATCGTCGACTGGCTGGTCGCCGGCTTTAAGGCGGACACCGGCGTGGATCTGTCCGCCGATAAGATGGCAGTCCAGCGTCTGCGCGAGGCGGCGGAAAAGGCGAAGATCGAATTGTCCGGTTCCACCAGCAGCAACATTAATCTTCCCTTCATCACCGCCGATGCAACCGGTCCGAAACACCTCGATATGACCCTTACCCGTGCGAAGTTCAACGAACTGACCGCTTCCCTCGTCGACGCGACGATGGCTCCCGTACGCCAGGCGTTGTCCGACTCCGGTCTGACCGCCGCACAGGTCGACAAGGTCCTGCTGGGCGGGGGCTCCACCCGTATTCCTGCGGTGCAGGAGGCGATCCAGAAGTTTATGGGCAAAGAGCCTTTCAAAGGTATCAACCCCGATGAGTGCGTTGCGATGGGTGCTGCTATTCAGGGCGGCGTTCTCGGCGGCGAGGTCAAGGGTCTGCTTCTGCTCGACGTCACGCCTCTGTCCCTCGGCGTAGAGACGATGGGTGGCGTGATGACCAAGGTCATCGACCGCAACACCACCATCCCCACCAAGAAGAGCCAGATCTTCTCCACCGCACAGGATAACCAGCCCTCCGTTGAGGTGCACGTCCTGCAGGGCGAGCGCGAGTTCGCGAGAGATAACAAGACCCTCGGTATGTTCCACCTCGATGGCATCGCGCCCGCGCGCCGCGGCGTGCCGCAGATCGAAGTCACCTTTGACATCGACGCCAACGGCATTGTCAACGTGTCCGCGAAGGATCTCGGCACAGGTCGCGAGCAGCACATCACCATTACGTCCAGCACCAATATGTCTAAGGACGACGTGGAGAAGGCGGTTAAGGAAGCTGAGCAGTATGCCAGCGAGGATAAGGCACGCCGTGAAGCGGTCGACACCCGTAACAACGCCGACCAGATGGTGTATCAGTGCGAGAAGACCATCGAGGAGATGGGCGACAAGTTGGATGCTAACGACAAGACCGACCTCGAAGCAAAGATGAACGACCTTAAGGAAGCACTGAAGGGCGAGGACATCGACGCGATCAAGGCGAAGCAGGAAGAGCTGACCAAGGCGTTCTACGCGGTTAGCGAGAAGATCTATCAGGCGGCTGCCGCCGCTCAGCAAACTGAGCAGGGTGCTGCTCCCGAGGGCGGTGCCACCCCCGACGGCGAAGGCTACTACGACGGCAACGTTCAATAACGTAGCGGCGCCCAGT
>JAZOCG010000023.1:0-4953 GCA_045596345.1 Acutalibacteraceae bacterium | reverse complement strand
GGACAGCATATCAACAAGACGGAATCGGCTATCCGCATCACCCACCTGCCGACCGGCACGGTGGTGGAATGTCAAGACGAGCGCAGTCAGCATAAAAACAAAGATAAAGCGATGCGGGTGCTACGCTCTCGATTGCTCGAGCAAAAACAACTCGAGCAACAGTCTGCCATCGCCGCTGACCGCAAAGCGCAGGTTGGTACAGGTGACCGCAGCGAGCGTATCCGCACATACAATTTCCCACAGGGGCGGGTCACCGATCACCGTATCGGACTGACACTGTATAAGATCGATACGATCATGAACGGCGATCTGAATGAGCTTGTTGACGCACTCATCACCGCTGATCGCGCAGAAAAATTAAAACAAGATAATCCATAACGAGGCAATACGAATGAACACACAACTGCTTAAACCGACAACCGAAGGCATCCGCGAGGCTGCCCGCTTACTGCGGGACGGTCAGTTAGTGGCTGTCCCGACGGAGACGGTGTACGGGCTTGCTGCGGATGCGCTCAACCCAAAAGCAGTTGCTTCCATCTTTGTCGCCAAAGGGCGACCGATGGATAATCCACTCATCGTACACATTGCGGATATGGCTGACTGGGCGCGACTCGTTAAATCCATTCCAGACAACGCGCGCCGCTTGGCGCAGGCGTACTGGCTGGGTCCGTTGACGATCATTCTCCCCGCCGCCGATTGTGTGCCGAATGAAGTGCGTGGCGGTCTGTCCACGGTTGCTGTGCGATTCCCGTCCGATCCTGTTGCACAGGCGGTCATTCTGCACAGCGGCTGTCCCCTTGCCGCTCCGTCGGCGAACCGTTCAGGCTCCCCCAGCCCCACAAATGCCGTGCGCGTGATGGAAGATATGCGAGGACGCATTGCCGCGGTACTCGACGGCGGCGACAGCCAGGTCGGGGTAGAATCCACCGTTATCAGTTTGTGCGGTGACAAGCCACGCTTGCTCAGACCGGGTGGCATCACGCCCGCTATGCTGGAGGAGATCCTTGGTCCGATCGAGATTGACGAGGCGGTCACCCACGCGCTCAAAGCAGGCGTAACCGCCTCCTCTCCCGGAATGAAATATAAGCACTATGCGCCGACCGCGCAAGTGCGTTTGGTGAAAGGTACCGCTACCGCATACGTAGCGTATGTCAACGCACACGCCGCCGACGGTGTCGCAGCACTTTGCTTTGACGAGGATATACCTCTCCTGTCCGTGCCTTGCATTCCCTACGGGCATCGTGACGAGCCGCTCGAGCAGGCGCATCGATTATTTGATGCGCTTCGGCAACTCGATGAGCTCGGCGCAAAGACCGTCTATGCTGCCTCGCCTCGCCCCGACGGGGTCGGTTTGGCTGTGTATAACCGTCTCATTCGTGCCGCCGCATTTGATGTCGTGAACACCATCCGTGTCATAGGTCTGACAGGACCGACAGGCGCGGGTAAGAGCTTAGTCGCAACCGTATTCCGCGAGGCGGGTGTGCCGATTGTTGACGCGGATCGTGTCGCGCGCGAGGTCACTGCCCCCAACAGCGACTGCCTACGGGCACTGTGCGAGGTATTTAGTGATGCTATTGTAAACCCCGACGGCACGCTCAACCGCCGCGAACTCGCCACGCGCGCATTCGCTGACCCCGAAGCCACCCAACAGCTCAACCACATCACCCATCCGTTCATTATGGCATCCATCAAGCAACAACTTGAAGACCTCGCCGATGCGGGACACCCACTTGCGGTGTTGGATGCGCCGCTTTTGTATGAAGCAGGCGCGGATGCGCTGTGTGACCGCATCCTCGCGATCGTTGCCCCTATCGAGATGCGGCTTTCGCGCATTATGGCACGCGATGGGCTCGACCGCGAATCGGCACTCAAACGAATCCACGCGCAACCAAATGACGACTTCTATACACGTGATGGCGTGACCGTCCTGGTCAACGATGCCGACCAGGACACGCTCATTCAACGCGCGCAGGCGATCCTCGCCGATGAGAAAAGGCGGTGCTGCTGATATGGCAACGACCGTCCGATGGATTGGCAACGCTCTTTGGCATACCGCCGTAGCCGCTCTGGTGGCGATGCTGGGTGTTTTTCTGCTGCGCCACGGCTACAAGCAATATTATGCCTCTGTGTACCCTATGCAATACACGCAGGAAGTGACTGCCGCAAGCGAGAGGTTTGGCGTGGATGCGTCCCTCATCTATGCGGTCATTCATACCGAAAGCAGTTTCGATCCGAAAGCGACCTCTTTTGTCGGTGCCAAAGGACTAATGCAACTCACCGACAGCACGTTAGAATGGGCACTCACCCGTGCAGGCGAACAAGATAAATACACACCACAGGATCTCTATGACCCGCAGGTGAATATTCACTACGGGGTGTATGTTCTCACCCTGTTGCGGGAACAATTTGAAAGCACCGATACGATACTTGCCGCATATAACGCAGGCGCGGGTCGTGTCAAAGAATGGCTGAATGACACCTCGCTCTCCGCGGATGGCATTCATCTCGATACAATCCCCTATCCCGAAACCGACGACTACATCGAGCGAGTGCAAAAGGCGCGCTCAATGTATCAAACGCTCTACAATATACCGTAAAGGATGGTTGTACTATGGAGAACAAAAAAGAAAAGACCGCCGCTGAGCTGTTGAAGGAGAAATTATCCTACAAACCTGAAAACGGCAGCAAAAAACTGTCCGTCGACGAGATCGTCGCAGCAGACGCTTACTGTGAAGGCTATAAGGCGTTCCTCAACCACGCGAAAACCGAGCGAGAAGCGGTCAATGAAGTCATCGAAATGGCGAAAAAGGAAGGGTTTGTTCCCTTTGACCCCAGCGCGCCGCTTAAGGCAGGCGACAAAGTCTACTATAACAACCGCGGCAAGGCACTGCTGCTCGCGGTGATCGGCACGCGCCCCATCACCGACGGTGTGACCATCGCCGCCGCGCACATTGATTCGCCCCGACTGGATCTCAAGCCTAACCCGCTGTATGAAGACAGTGAACTTGCTTATTTTGACACACATTATTACGGCGGTATCAAAAAATACCAGTGGACAGCGATTCCGATGGCTTTGCACGGTGTTATCATCCGTCAGGACGGCACCTCGGTCACCGTCACTGTCGGCGAGGATGCAGGCGATCCCGTGTTCTGTGTGACCGACCTGCTCCCCCATCTCGGCATGGAGCAAATGAAACGCCCTGCGGGCGAAGTTGTACGCGGTGAAGATCTCAACCTGCTCATCGGCTCACGCGCATTCCGCAAGGATGACGAGAGCGAGTCGGTCAAACTCAACATCCTCAATATCCTGTTTGAAAAATACGGCATTGTCGAGAGCGATTTTCTCTCCGCGGAATTGGAAGTCGTGCCCGCATTTAACGCTTCCGATGTCGGCTTTGACCGCAGTATGATCGGCTCTTACGGTCACGATGACCGTGTCTGCGCCTATCCGGCGGTGACTTCGTTGTTTGCTTGCGGCACCCCCGCCTACACCGCTGTCACCATCCTTGCGGACAAGGAAGAGATCGGCTCTGAAGGCAACACGGGTATGCAATCGGCATTTTTGCGGTATTTCATTGACGATCTTGCCGCCACATTCGGCGCAAAGGGGCATCAAGTGCTTTCAAAATCCATTTGCCTGTCAGCGGACGTCAACGCGGCACTCGACCCCATCTATCCCGATGTGATGGTGCGCAGCAACGCCGCACAGCTGAATTACGGTGTCTGCATCACCAAATACACCGGTGCGCGCGGCAAATCCGGCACCAGCGATGCATCTGCTGAATATATGGGAAAAATCCGCCACCTGCTCAATGATGCCGATGTGCTGTGGCAGATCGGGGAGCTCGGTAAAGTGGACGCGGGCGGCGGCGGCACCGTCGCGATGTATATTGCCAATTTGGATGTGGATACCGTCGATATGGGTGTGCCGGTGCTGAGCATGCACGCACCCTTTGAGATCGTTTCCAAAATCGACGTCTATATGGCGCACAAGGCGTTCCTCGCCACAATGAAACGATAAATTAAAACGGCTGTGGGCAACCACAGCCGTTTTGCGAAAGGATATTGTATGCCACACATTTTGTATCAGGACGACCACCTCATCGTCATTGAAAAACCAAATAACGTGCTGTCACAGGCGGATGCCAATGACGGTGACAGCATCCCGAAACGCTTAGAGGCACAAGGGATCACGGTCAAACCTATCCATCGCCTTGACCGCGCAACGGGCGGTGTAATGGTGTATGCCTTGACAGATAAAGCCGCCGCATCGCTGTCCGCTCTGGTGCAGGATCACACGCGGTTTTGCAAGGAATATCTTGCCGTTGTCAGTGGATGCCCGTCGCAGCCGTGCGGTGAGATGGAAGATCTGCTATATCACGACGTGCGAAAAAACAAATCCTATGTTGTCGATCGCAAGCGCGGTGGTGTAAAACGGGCAAAACTCGCCTACGAGGTGTTGGATAGCGTAGAAACCGCCAACGGCATCCTCTCTCTCATTCGAGTGCGGTTATACACGGGGCGCACACATCAGATCCGCGTGCAATTCGCCTCTCGCAAGCACCCACTCGCGGGCGACAACCGCTACGGTGGGCTTCGCACCTGCCCGCTCGCCCTATGGAGTCACCGATTGTCCTTCCCGCACCCCGTCAGCGGAGAAATCAATACGTATATCTCCTATCCCAATCTAAACGCTTTTCCGTGGAATATGTTTGATAACATAATAATATAACGCAAGACAAAACACGGCGGAAGACACGTTCTCCCGCCGTGTTTTTATTTTCTCTCGAAAGCAACCAACAAGCCGCCTTTTTCCGCATAATAACTACACAACCCGCGACAGGGTGTGATTGCCACATCGGCCTGTGGCATTTGGATCAGTATACGATGTTTGAGCCGATCCGCCGCAGTTTCATTGCAACAATGCGCGATGCGCACCTTTCCGCAAGTCAA
>JAZOCG010000022.1:0-4683 GCA_045596345.1 Acutalibacteraceae bacterium | reverse complement strand
TGCAGATCGGTGACGGTGACGATGGTGTTGTTGAACGTGGACTGGATATGCGCGGCGCCACGCTCAATGTTCTTGCGTTCTTTGCGGCGACGGGGAGCACCCTTGCGCGCAGTTGTTTTGGCAGCAGCCATTTAATATCCCTCCTGCTTACTTCTTCTTGTTGGCGATGGTCTTCTTCGGACCCTTACGGGTACGCGCATTGGTCTTGGAGCGCTGTCCGCGCACCGGCAGACCTTTGCGGTGACGAAGACCGCGGTAGCTACCGATCTCGATAAGACGCTTGATATCAAACGCAACGTTACGACGCAGGTCGCCCTCCACCGTGCAGTTGTGGTCGATATACTCGCGCAGTTTGGAAACTTCGTCCTCGGTCAGATCCCGCACACGGGTGTCGGGGTTGATGCCGGTGGCTGCCAGAATATCCGTGGCAGTCTTACGGCCGATACCGAAGATGTAGGTCAAGCCGATCTCCACACGCTTATCGCGGGGCAGGTCGACACCAGCAATACGTGCCATAGTTAATCCTTCCTTTCCGTTGCGTCGGCATTAGCCCTGACGCTGCTTGTGCTTCGGATTTTCGCAGATGACCATCACGCGACCCTTGCGCTTGATGACCTTGCATTTTTCGCAGATTTTCTTCACAGAAGGTCTGACTTTCATAAAGAATACCTCCTTCCGCGTGTTTACGCGGTTCGTTTGAACTTTAGGGCGGATAGCCGGCGGGAATCGAACACGCTACGGTTGCGTGCGCCGATTTTCCCGTTCGGCTTTGCGTTCGTTTTTGCAAGGCACTCGCCTTGCGGCAAATTCACGCTGCGCCGAATAATAAAATCGGCAGCAGCAACTCTTCGACCTAACAAAGAACTATTTTTGTATTGCGGCGAAGTCGCAGAGCGATAGAATACTGATGTATTCTGAGCGATAAGACGAGATAGCAATCAAAAAGAGACTTTGTTAGGCGTGGCGGGTTCGGTTCCCACCGGCTATGATCCTGCTTACTTTGTACGCCAAGTGATACGGCCCTTGGTCAGATCGTAGGGGCTCATCTCAACGGTGACTTTGTCACCCGGCAGGATGCGGATGTAGTTCATACGCAGTTTGCCGGAAATGTGCGCGAGGATCTTGTGGCCGTTGGCCAGCTCTACCTGGAAAGTCGCGTTGGGCAGTGCCTCAACCACGACGCCTTCCAATTCGATCACATCGTCTTTCGACATTGTTACATAACCTCCCTCAATGTGCGTGGCACTTGCGGCTGCCATATCTTGCAGCCACGGTTGTGTGTTACCGCAGCTTGCCTTCGGGGTCGGTCATAATGACCGGTCCGTTAGGCGTGATCGCTACCGTATGCTCGAAGTGCGCGGACAAACGGCCGTCTTTCGTCACCGTTGTCCAGCCGTCCCCGAGTATGCTCACCTCGTGGGTGCCGGCGTTGACCATTGGCTCAATGGCTAAGGTCATCCCCGGCAGCAGTTTAGGACCGCGTCCGGGTGTACCGAAGTTGGGTACGCTGGGGTCTTCGTGTAGATCCGTGCCTACTCCGTGGCCGACAAACTGCCGTACCACCGAGTAACCACGCATCTCGACATACCGCTGTACCGCTGCGCCGATGTCCCCCACTCGATTGCCTGCCTGAGCGGCTTTGATGCCCTCATACAAACTCTCGCGCGTGGTGTCCATAAGCGTCTGTGCTTCACGCGATATCTTGCCCGCCGCAAAGGTGGCGGCGTTATCGCCGTTGAAGCCGTGGATCGCCGCGCCGCAATCAATGCTGACGATGTCGCCCTCTTTGATCACGTAACGACCGGGTATGCCGTGGATGACGGTCGCGTTGACCGATATGCAGGCACTCGCGGGAAATCCGCCGTAACCGAGGAAGTTGGGCTTGGCTCCCATACTCTCGATATACTGACGAATGATGCGGTCGATCTCACCGGTGGTCACACCGGGCTGCACCGCTTCCCCGCCGAGCTTTAACGCTCGCGCCGAAATGACACACGCCTCCCGCATGAGGGCGAGGTCCCGGCTGCTCTTGATGCTGATCATACGCATTAACCTTTCAGCTGCTCGAGCGTCTTTTCCGCAAGTTCTTGGATGCCCATTTGACCATCCATCACCAGCAGTTTGCCGGTGGCGGCATAATAATCTCTGAGCGGCTCGGTCTGCGCGTGATACACGCTCAAACGCTCCTGCACGGTCTCGGGTTGGTCGTCCTTGCGCTGAACAAGGGTGCTGCCGCAACGGTCGCATACGCCGTCCACACGAGGTTTCTTTACCTCGATGTGGTAGGTGTTGCCGCAGTCGAGGCATACACGGCGACCCGATACACGTCGGGTGATGACCTCGTCGGGGACATCAATGTCCACCACACGGTCGATGGTCACGCCCATACGGTCAAGTGCCTCGGCCTGAGGAATGGTGCGCGGGAAGCCGTCGAGGATAAAGCCGTTCTTGCAGTCATCCTGACGCAGACGCTCATCGACGATGCCGATGACCACCTCGTCGGGGACCAGCTGGCCCGCCTCGATGTAGGCTTTCGCTTTCAGCCCCATCTCAGTGCCGCTTTTCAGCGCTTCACGGATCATATTGCCCGTGGAAATGGTAGGGATGTTGAGCCGCTCACAGAGGATCTCTGCTTGCGTGCCCTTACCGGCGCCGGGGGCGCCTAACAGAATGAGGTTCATAGAGTTCTCCTTTTTGACAGGTTGTGTGCCGACACCGACACCGTCGGTGTCGGCATAATCAACTCATTACGTCAAGAGCTTAATCTAAGAAACCCTTGTAGTGACGCATCATCATCTGGCTCTCGATCTGCTGCACGGTCTCCAGCGCAACGCCGACCACGATCATCATCGACGTACCGCCGATGGTCAGGCCCTGCACACCGCTGAATTTACCGAACAGGCTCGGGAACAGCGCGATAACGCCCAGGAACAGCGCACCGATAAAGGTAACCTTGTTCAGCACCCGTTTGATGTAATCCGCTGTGGGCTTACCGGGACGCTGACCGGGAACGGCACCGCCGTTCTTACGCAGGTTGTTCGCCATTTCGATGGGGTTATACTGAATGGTCACATAGAAGAAGGCGAAGCCGATGATCATCAGGAAGTAGAGGATGATGTACAGCCAGCTGTCCTCGCGGAACGCGCTGAAGAACCAGCCCCAGAAGCCCTCGGTGGGAACCTTCGCCAGAAAGCTGGAGATAATACCCGGCAGACCAAGGATGGACACTGCCAGAATGATGGGCATAACACCGGACATATTCACCTTGATCGGAATATAGGTGTTCTGACCGCCGTACATCTTACGACCGACGACCTTCTTGGCGTACTGAACCGGAATACGACGCTCGGCATCGCCCATAAAGACGATGAACGCGACCATCGCGAGGAACAGCACGATCACCAGGATCGCCTTCAGCATCCAGCCGAGACCGCTGGAATCGCCGCCCTGCAGAGCCTTGATACCCCAATCATAGAAGTACGCCCACAGGTACGTCGCCGCGTTCGGGATGCTGGACAGAATACCGGCAAACAGCAGAATGGAAATACCGTTGCCGATGCCCTTCTCGTTGATCTGCTCACCCAGCCACATCATCAACGCCGAACCGGCGGTGAAGCAGAGGATGATCACGATCGCGGCAAACCAGGCACCGAAGCCGACTTTAGCTTCCGCAACCAGCGCGCCGCGATTGCGCGCGAGCAGATAGTAGGCGACCGCGAGAATCAGTCCAAGGATCACCGTCGTGTAACGGGTGATCTGACCGAGCTTCTTGCGACCCGCCTCGCCGTCCTTCGCCAAACGCTCCAAATAAGGAATGGCGACCGTCAGCAGCTGAATGATGATGCTGGCGTTGATGTACGGCGTGATGGAAAGAGCGAAGATGGAGCCGGTGGAGAATCCGCCGCCGGACATCATCATCAGGTAGTTGCTGGCACCGCCCATCGCCTCGCGCAGCGCGTCACCATCCACGAAGGGAACGGTGACGGCAGAGCCGATGCGAAAGATCAGAATGACAAAGACGGTAAACAGCATTTTTTTACGGAGATCGTCGATTTTCCAGGCATTACGCAGAGTCTGAAACATCTCAGATCACCTCGGCCTTCCCGCCCGCTGCCTCGATCTTAGCCTTAGCGGACTCAGAGAACGCGGCGACCTTAACGGTCAGTGCCTTCTCGATCTTGCCATTGCCAAGAACCTTGACACCGTAGGGGGCTTTGTTAATAATACCGGCGTTCAGCAGGGCTTCCGCGTCAACCACGGCACCATCCTCAAAGCGGTTGAGCACCGCGAGGTTGATGATGGTGTAGGGAGTCGCGAAAATGTTGTTGAAGCCTCTCTTGGGAATACGACGCTGCAAAGGCATCTGGCCGCCTTCGAAGCCGATCTGCATACCGCGACCGGCACGTGCCTTCTGACCTTTGTGACCTTTACCGGCAGTCTTGCCCTGACCCGAACCGTGACCGCGACCGATGCGCTTTGCCTCACGGACGGAGCCGGGAGCCGGAGAAAGCTCATGAAGTTTCATATTGTGCACCTCCTTGCTCGATTTGCTTACGCGTTGATTACCTCAACGAGGTGAATGATCTTATTGATCTTACCCTTGGTGGCGGCATTGTCCGGCTGGACAGTGATGTCGCCGATCTTGCGGAGGCCCAGGGCTTCAGCCGTAGCGATCTGGTCCTT
>JAZOCG010000021.1:0-5703 GCA_045596345.1 Acutalibacteraceae bacterium | reverse complement strand
AAAAGTATACACTCATTTTTGTGTCGGGCGGTTGTTGCGGCGCGGATATGTTGGGAGAGCGATACGCGGTTGAGCATGGTTATGGAATTGAACGGTATCCTGCTGAATGGGGGAGATACGGCAGAAGTGCAGGTCCGATCCGTAACCGTCGAATGGCGGAGATCGCTGATTATGTCATCTGCTTTTGGGACGGTAAAAGCCCCGGAACAAAAAATATGATCGACAGTGCTTTGGAATTGCACAAACCCGTTAGAGTTAAACGGATTTAATCGATAATGACTTGTTATTTTCCAAAGAATGTGCTATCATACCGACAGCATATTTTTTGAGGTGAAATTATGATACGAAAAGCGACGATGAACGATATGCCTGCGATCGACGCGGTGTATGCCGCCGCTCGGCGGTTTATGGCGGAGAACGGCAACCCCAACCAGTGGGGGACGACCAACCCGCCGCGCGAGCGGCTGTTGCGGCTCGTATCAGCGGAGGAGTTGTACGTCGAGGAGACCGACGGCGCGATACACGCGGCATTTTCGCTCACCTTCGGCGACGACCCGACCTACGGCGTGATCGAGGACGGCGAGTGGCTCAGCGACGCGCCTTACGCCGCGATCCACAACGTTGCCAGCGACGGCACGGTGAGCGGGTTTTTCACGCGATGCGTGGCGTTCTGCCGCGAGCGGAGTGATCACCTGCGCATCGACACCCACGCGGATAACAAGGTGATGCAACATCTGGTGACCAAGCGCGGGTTTTCCCGCCGCGGCATCATCTATCTTGCAAACGGCTCACCTCGTATTGTATATGAATGGATGAAATAACCACAACCGCACGGCGATAAACCGTGCGGTTGCTTTGTTGTTTGCACAAACCCGATCTGCCTCCCTTGTGTAAAGGGAGGGGGACCGCCGGACGGCGGTGGAGGGATTGTTGCCAAACTATGTTCTAGTAACGTTCTCTCTCGCATATACTTCTATACAAGGAGGGGTTGTATATGATCGCACGCATTACGGACATGCACGATAAAGAGGTCATTAACATCTGCGACGGCACACGTCTTGGCTATGTCGATGACATTGAGGTGGACACCTGCACCGCGCAGATCGTGTCCATTGTCATTTTCGGGCGCAATAAATGTATGGGTCTGCTCGGTCGTGAAGCGGATATCGTCATTCATTGGAAGGATATTGAGGTCATCGGGGAAGAAACGGTACTCGTCAACTTTAAATGCCCGACGGATTGCAGTTGCTCACCCAAACGAGGTCCACAAATCTTGGGTGGGTTATTCCGCTGAATAGTTGTGAATAACCAATAAAATATTTGTAAAAAAATATTGAAAAAATTACAAAAAATATCTTGCAATTTGCTTTCGTTAATGGTATACTATATCGGCAAATCGCACGCGAGGTACAACATTGATGCTCGGTGCCGCATCCGAATGTGTCGGACGGTGGGCATGAATGCTCGCGGAGGAAAAACCAAGGAGGAATTCAGTTATGTCCGTTATTTCCATGAAACAGCTGCTGGAAGCCGGTGTCCACTTCGGTCACCAGACCCGCCGCTGGAACCCCAAGATGGCGCCCTACATCTTCACCGAGCGCAACGGTATCTACATCATTGACCTGCAGAAGACCGTTCGCAAGCTCGAAGAGGCGTATATGTTCGTCCGCGAACTGTCCGCCGAGGGCAAAGAGGTGCTGTTCGTCGGCACCAAGAAGCAGGCGCAGGACTCCATTCGTGAAGAGGGTGTCCGTGCCGGCGCGCATTTCGTCAACGCTCGTTGGCTGGGCGGTATGCTCACCAACTTCCGCACCATCCGCGGTCGTATCGCCCGTCTGAGCCAGCTCAAGGCGATGGAAGAGGATGGCACGTTTGATCTGCTTCCCAAGAAGGAAGTGGTCAAGCTCAACCACGAGATCGAGAAGCTTGAGAAGTTCCTCGGCGGCATCAAGGAGATGAAGAAGATCCCCGGTGCCCTGTTCATCGTGGACCCCCGCAAGGAGAAGATCGCTGTCGCCGAGGCGAAGAAGCTGGGTATCCCGGTTGTCGCCATCGTGGACACCAACTGCAACCCCGACGAGGTCGACTACGTTATCCCCGGTAACGACGACGCTATCCGTGCCGTGAAGCTGATCGCTTCTTGCATGGCGGATGCGATCATCGAGGGTCGTCAGGGCGAGCAGACTGCGGCTGAGGAGGCTCCCGCTGAGGAGGCTGTCGAGGCTGCCGCGGAATAATTCGGTTGTATAAAACGAATAGGAGGACAGAACAATGGCTTTTACCAGTAAAGATGTTATGGCACTGCGTGAGAAGACCGGTGTCGGCATGATGGATTGCAAGAAGGCTCTGCAGGAGTCTGACGGCGATATGGACAAGGCAATTGACTATCTGCGTGAGAAGGGTCTCGCTAAGCAGGCGAAGAAGGCTTCCCGCGTGGCTGCCGAGGGTATGGCGTACGCCACCGTCGATTATGATAAGAAGGTCGGTGTGGTCGTTGAGGTCAACTCCGAGACCGACTTCGCCGCGAAGAGCGACAAGTTCATCGAGTTCGTGCAGTTGGTGGCGAAGGTCATCATCGAAGCGAACCCCGCGGACGTCGAGGCTCTGATGGCTTGCGACGCGGGCAACGGTCAGACGATGGCTGACGTTCTGCGTGACCAGGTGATGGTCATCGGTGAGAACCTGAGTGTTCGCCGTTTCGTGCGCTATGAGGGCGACTGCGTGGCGTATGTCCACGGCGGCGGTCGTATCGGCGTGCTGGTTAAGTTCGAGGCGGATGCCGCGGCTTCCGGTTCCGATGCGCTCATCGAGTGCGGTAAGGACGTGGCGATGCAGATCGCGGCTCTCAACGCGCCCTATCTGAGCGAGGCGACCGTTCCTGCCGACGTCATCGAGCACGAGAAGGAAGTTCAGCTCGCGCTGATGAAGAACGATCCCAAGAACGCGAACAAGCCCGAGAACATTCTCGAGAAGATGATCACCGGTAAGATGCGCAAGTACTTCGAGGAAGTCTGCCTGCTCAACCAGGCGTTTGTCAAGGACGGCAACCTCAACGTGGCGCAGTACGTCGACCAGCAGGCGAAGAACGCCGGCGGCGCGATGGCTCTGGTGGAATTTGTCCGCTATGAGAAGGGCGAGGGTCTGCAGAAGCGCGAGGACGATTTCGCAAGCGAAGTTGCCTCGATGGTGAAATAAGAGTTTCAGTTAACCGACAACGGCACGGGTTTTCCCGTGCCGTTGTTTTTGTTTGCAAAAAATTCGGGAAAATTTCGTTGTTCGCTCTTTACATCATCTGCCTTTTCCAGTATAATAAAAGGGATGATAATCGAGCGGAAAGGACGGGTGTTTTTATGCAACCGAAATACAAGCGTATTCTTCTGAAACTCAGCGGTGAGGCGATGGCGGGTGCCGCACATACAGGACTTGATTTTGATACGGTACTGCACATTTGCCAATACGTCAAGCAAGCGTCCGAACTTGGTGCCGAGATCGCGATCGTGGTCGGCGGCGGTAACTTCTGGCGCGGTCGCTCAAGCGGGAAGATGGATCGCACCCGTGCTGACCATATGGGTATGCTCGCGACCACCATTAATGCGCTGGGCTTAGCGGATGCGCTCGAACAGCTTGGCTGTGAGGTGCGTGTGCAGACGGCTATCGCGATGCACGAGATCGCGGAGCCGTATATCCGCAACCGCGCTGTGCGCCATCTCGAGAAGGGTCGTATCGTGATCTTCGGTTGCGGCACGGGTAATCCGTTCTTCTCCACCGATACCGCGGCGGCATTGCGCGCGGCGGAGATCGAGGCGGATATCATCTTCAAGGCGAGTATGGTGGACGGCATCTACGACAGCGATCCGCATAAGAATCCCGATGCGAAGAAGTTTGATCACCTCAACTATATGGACGTTCTCAACAAGGATCTCAAGGTGATGGATTCCACTGCCGCGACCTTGTGCAAGGATAACGGCATCTCGCTGTTGGTCTTCAATTTGGAAGATCCCGAGAACATCGTACGCGCCGTCAAGGGCGAAAACATCGGTACGCTTGTTGACTAATTAATAAGGAGAGTAGAGTTATGAATCAGATTTTTGCTACTGCAGAAGATAAAATGAACAAGAGCCTCAATAACCTTTCTTCTGAATTTTCCTCGATCCGCGCGGGTCGCGCCAACCCCGGTGTGCTGGATAAACTGTCGGTTGACTATTACGGCAGTCCCACCCCGATCAACCAAGTGGCGGGGGTGTCCGTTCCCGAACCCCGTGTGTTGCTCATCTCTCCTTGGGATAAGACTACGCTGAGTTTGATCGAGAAGGCGATCCTCACCTCTGATATCGGCATTAACCCGCAGAATGACGGTACCGCGCTTCGCTTGCTGTTCCCTCCGATGACCGAGGAGCGTCGTCGCGATCTGACCAAGGACATCGGTCGTATGGCAGAGGAATGCAAGGTGGCGATCCGCTCGATTCGCCGCGATGCGATGGATAAGCTCAAGGATATGAAGAAAAAATCCGAGATCACCGAAGACGACCAAAAGAACGGCGAGAAGAAGATGCAGGATCTCACCGACCGTTTTGTAAAAGAAGCCGATAAAATGGCAGAGGCAAAACAGAAAGAGATTATGGAGATCTGATAACGAGTTTCACGAGTCTTCGCCGCTTTTGTGAGAAAGCGGCGAAGGCTTTTCGTGCTATTTAGAAGGAGCATTGGTATGTTCGGGAAAAAGAAAAAGGCGATAAATTCCGAGCCGTCATTCCGTTTGGTGCCGCGGAATTTGGGTATCATTATGGACGGCAACGGTCGCTGGGCGAAGAAACGAGGCTTGCCGCGACAGGCAGGTCACGTGACGGGCGCACAGGTATTTCGTAAAATTGCCAAATACTGCGAAAAGTGCGGTGTAAAGGTGCTGACGGTCTACGCCTTCTCGACCGAAAACTGGAAGCGTCCGATGGATGAAGTGGATGCGATTATGAATCTGTTTCGCCAATATCTGAAAGAGTCGTTGGCGGATTTTCAGCATGAGAATATCCGCACGCGCTTTATTGGCGATCGCTCACCTCTCTCGGAGGATATTCGCGAGCTGATGCAGGAGGCAGAGGAAACCACTGCACACAAGACCGGTATGACGCTCAACATTGCGATCAACTACGGCGGGCAACAGGAGTTGACCGCCGCCGCACGAGAGCTGGCGCGCCGCGTACAGGCGGGGGAGATCACCCCCGAGGATATCAACGAGGATATGCTTGGCGCGGCATTGTATACCGAGGATCAGCCGCCGGTTGATCTTATTGTGCGCCCGAGCGGGGAATATCGCTTGTCGAATTTCCTTGTTTGGCAGTCTGCTTATGCGGAGTTTGTGTTTATGGACGATATTCTTTGGCCGGATTTCAAAGAAGAGGATCTGGACCGGGCATTCGAGGAGTTTGCTCGTCGCGACCGTCGTTTTGGCGGCGTATAAAAGCCTGAAAAGGAGCAAGGATCATGAAAGTTCGTATTCTGTCCGCCCTGGTGGGCATAGTAGTTTTGGCTGGTGTGCTGATCTGCCCCTGGACGTGGGTGTTCGGGGTGGCGGCAGCAGCACTGGCGGCTGTTGCGGTATGGGAGCTGTGCCGCAACACCGGCAAGGTGCAGAGCACACCGCTCGTTATTGTGAATATGCTGTGCGCTGCTGTGGGCGTGGGTCTGCTGTCCCTTGCCATTCTGATC
>JAZOCG010000020.1:0-5082 GCA_045596345.1 Acutalibacteraceae bacterium | reverse complement strand
GGCAATTATATTCGATGACCTTCGGACCGTTCTCAGTGAGCATCAGACCGAAATACAGACAACCCTTGAAGGTTCTGCCCTCGGCGTTCATCGCCTTGATCGTCGGCAGGAAGATGGTCTTCATACATTCCTCGGCGATCTTGTCGGTGTAGTAGGGATTGGGGGCGACGGTGCCCATACCGCCGGTATTAAGCCCTGTATCGTTGTCCCCTGCCCGCTTGTGTTCCATCGAGGACACCATCGGGATAACGGTCTTGCCGTCGGTGTAGTACAGCACCGACACCTCGGCACCCGTGAGGAACTCTTCAACCACCACGTGGTCGCCGCTCGCGCCAAACTGCTTGTCCTGCATCATCGAGATGACCGCCGCTTTTGCCTCGTCGCGCGTCATCGCGATGATGACGCCTTTACCGAGTGCGAGACCGTCCGCCTTGATGACGGTCGGGATGGGCGCGGTGTCAAGATACGCCAGTGCTTTATCGCAGTCATCAAACACCTCATAGGCGGCTGTCGGGATGCCGTATTTCTTCATCAGGTTTTTCGAGAACACCTTACTGCCCTCGATGATGGCGGCATTGGCGCGCGGACCGAAGCAAGGGATCCCCTTTTCCTCAAGTGCGTCGACACAGCCGAGCACCAGCGGATCATCGGGTGCGACAACCGCATAGTCTATGCCGTTCTCCACGGCAAATGCGGCGATCTTGTCGATCTCCTTGGCACCGATGGCAACGCAGGTCGCATCCTGCGCGATACCGCCGTTACCGGGCAGAGCAAAGATCTGCTCGACCTGCGGATTTTCTTTGATCTTTTTGATAATGGCGTGTTCGCGACCGCCACCGCCGACAACCAGTATTTTCATTTTTATCCTCCTATAGGGAGTTTATAGTCTTGTTTTTAACCGTAGATCGGGAACTTGGCACACAGTGCCTGCACCTCAGCGGACACGCGCTCCTTGTTACCCTCGAAATCGGTGATGATGTCCTTGATCCAGCCCGCGATAAGCTTCATTTCCGGCTCTTTGAACCCACGGGTGGTCACGGCGGGGGTGCCGATACGCACACCACTGGTGACAAACGGGCTCTGCGGATCGTTGGGGATGGTATTCTTGTTCGCGGTGATGTGCACCTCGTCGAGGTAATGCTCAAGCTCCTTGCCGGTCAAGCCCGTATCGCGCAGGTCAAGCAACATCAGGTGGTTGTCCGTGCCGCCAGACACGATACGCACACCCTGCTCTTTGAGTGCCTCACACAAGGCGGCGGCGTTCTTCGCCACCTGCTGCTGATAATCCTTAAACTCATCGGTCAGTGCCTCGCCGAGTGCCACCGCCTTCGCGGCGATGGTGTGCATTAAAGGACCGCCCTGCGTGCCGGGGAACACCGCCTTGTCGATCTGCTTGGCGAGTGCCTCACGGCAGAGGATCATGCCACCGCGCGGGCCGCGCAGGGTCTTGTGCGTGGTGGTGGTGACCACGTCGGCATACGGTACGGGCGAGGGATGCACGCCCGCGGCGACCAGACCCGCGATGTGCGCCATATCCACCATCAGATAGGCACCGACCTCGTCGGCGATCTCACGGCAACGGGCGAAGTCGATGGTGCGGGAATACGCACTGGCACCCACCACCATCAGCTTCGGTTTGCACTCGAGCGCGATACGGCGCATCTCGTCGTAGTCGATCATCTCGGTTTCATCATTGACACCGTAGGGAACGATATTAAAGTATTTACCCGAAATGTTGACGGGCGAGCCGTGGGACAGGTGACCGCCCTGCTGGAGGTTCATACCCATTACGGTGTCGCCGGGGTTGAGCAGCGCAAAGAACACTGCGAGGTTGGCGTTTGCGCCGCTGTGCGGCTGAACATTCGCGTGTTCCGCGCCGAACAACGCCTTCGCGCGCTCGCGGGCAATATCTTCGACGATATCCACGCACTGGCAACCGCCATAATACCGTTTGCCGGGGTAGCCCTCGGCATATTTGTTGGTGAGCACACCGCCCGCCGCGAGCAACACCGCCTTGGACACGATGTTCTCAGAAGCAATGAGCTCGATGTTGTGCTGCTGACGCTCGAGTTCGAGGTTGCAGGCATCCGCCACGGCGGGATCATAGTTTTTCAGTTCATCAAAAAAGTTCATTGGTTACTCTCCTTATTAGTGATGGAACAGGCGCATACCGGTGAACGCCATCGCCATACCGTATTTGTTACAGCAGTCAATGACCACATCGTCACGAATGGAGCCGCCCGGCTCAGCGATGTACTTGACACCGCTCTTCTTGGCGCGCTCGATGTTGTCGCTGAACGGGAAGAACGCGTCGCTGCCGAGCGCGACACCGTCGATGGTGTCAAGATACGCACGCTGTTCAGCAGCGGTGAAGGGAGCGGGCTGTTCGGTAAAGTATTTCTGCCAGTTGCCGTCAGCGCAGACGTCCTCTTCATTTTGGTTGATGTAGCCGTCGATGACGTTGTCGCGGTCGGGACGACCCAGCGTGTCCTTAAAGGGCAGGTTCAGCACCTTCTCGTGCTGGCGCAGGAACCAAGTGTCTGCCTTGGTGCCCGCCAGACGGGTGCAATGGATACGCGACTGCTGTCCCGCACCGACACCGATCGCCTGTCCGTCCACCGCGTAGCACACGGAGTTGGACTGAGTATATTTCAGCGTAATGAGCGCGATGATGATATCGCGCACCGCGCTCTCGGGCAGATCCTTGTTGTCGGTGACAACGTTGGAAAGCAGTTCACGGTTAATTTCAAAGTTGTTGCGCCCCTGTTCAAAGGTGATGCCGAACACCTGTTTACGCTCGATTTCTTCGGGAACGTAATCGGGGTCGATCTTCACGATGTTGTACGAGCCTTTGCGCTTGGATTTGAGGATCTCGAGAGCCTCGGGCTCGTAGCCGGGGGCGATAACGCCGTCGGACACCTCACGCTGGATCAGCCGCGCGGTGGTGACGTCGCACACATCCGACAGCGCGACCCAGTCGCCGAAGGAGCACATACGGTCGGTGCCGCGCGCACGCGCATAGGCGCAGGCGAGCGGGGACTCGTCCAGCCCCTCGATATCATCGACAAAGCACGCTTTCTTGAGCGTATCGGACAGCGGCACTCCAACCGCCGCCGAGGTCGGGCTGACGTGCTTAAACGACGTTACAGCCGGCAGACCAAGTGCTTCCTTGAGTTCCTTAACAAGCTGCCAAGAGTTGAATGCGTCAAGGAAATTGATATAGCCGGGGCGACCGTTGAGGATCTCGATAGGCAGGTCACTGCCATCGTTCATAAAGATCTTAGAAGGCTTCTGGTTGGGGTTACAGCCGTATTTCAGTTCAAACTCTTTCATCACGGTCACTCCTTACTGGTTTTTGTTCACAATACGCGTCTCGGTCTCGCCCGTAGCGATATCGATATACCGCACGAACAAGGACACCTTGTTGTCTTCGTTTAAGTTTTTCCAGATGAGATCAGTCAGTTCGTCAATACCAACATTAGGCAACTCGAGCGTCTTAGGCTCACCCTCAAAGGACGGCAGCGGATCGCCGTCGCAGTTGTAAGTATGGATAAACTTCGCGCGACCCGCGATGGGGTTGGAATACGCATAGGTGAAACGCTCACAAGAGGCGTCGTCCCCTTCCGCGCTCTTAAGGATGGACATTGCAAAATGCATCCCGTCGTTCTCGCGGCGGATAATGCCCGAGATGCGGGGGGTGAAGTTCGGCTTATCGTCCTCAAACTCACGGGTACGCAGAGCCTGTTCAAAGGTCATCTGCTTATCCATCAGGTCGTAGATCGTGTCGGTCTGATCACCGTTGGTGACGATGGTCTTATTGCCGAGCACGCGCACGGGATAGTAGATGATCAGATGGGGATCCACCATCTTGGACTCGTCAAACGCCTTGGTGCGCATCGCATCGCCCTCGGCGACGAACACGCGGTTGCGGCTGTTGACACTGCGACCCATAATAAAATACGCAGTGACAGCCTTTTTGCCGTCGGCGGATTTGCCGATCATAATGCCTCTGCCGTGGTAGGCAAGCGAATTGAGTTCCTGTTCGATCGTCGAAATTTTCATAACCTTCACCCTCACTTATGTTTTTATACGTTCATCAGTTCTGCCGAGACCATCTCGACCGCGGCGGGGAGCAGTTTCCATTCCGCCTGCTCCATCACGCGCTTTTGCAGAATTTCGGGGGTATCCCCCTCCTCGACCTCGCCCGCCTTTTGCAGGATGATCTCACCGCCGTCGGGGATCTCGTTGACGAAATGCACCGTTGCACCCGTCACCTTGACACCCTTTGCCAGTGCTGCCTCGTGCACGTGCAGACCGTAGAAGCCCTGCCCGCAGAAGGACGGGATGAGCGACGGATGCACGTTGAGGATACGGCGATCGTAGCGGCGGGTAAACTCCTCACTAAGGATGCTCATAAAACCCGCCAGCACGATGAGGTCGATGTTGTTCTCCTCAAGCGCGGCAATGATCGCCTGCTCAAACGCCTGCTGACCGCCGCAGTCTTTCTTTAGAATCACTGCCGACGGGATACCCGCATTTGCCGCGCGGGTGAGCGCGTAGGCATTCGCGTTGTTGGCGATCACCAGACAGATCTCGCCGCTATGGATGGTGCCCACTCCCTGCGCGTCGATGAGTGCCTGCAGATTGGTGCCGCCGCCGGAGACCAGCACGGCAATTCTCGCTTTCTTCTGCTCCATCTTAACGTCCTCTTTTATTCGATAATAATAGGATTATCGGAGGCGATGATCTCGCCGATAACGTAGGCGTCGTCGCCGTTGTCACGCAGGATGGCGAGCGCGGTATCCACGTCTTCTTTCGCGACCACGATGCTCATACCGACACCCATATTGTAGGTGTTGTACATATCGCGCTCAGGGATGTTGCCCCACTTCGCAATGAGATCAAAGATGGGGAGTACCCGCACAGCAGACTTGTCGATCTTCGCACCGAGACCCTCGGGAATACTGCGCGGAATGTCCTCATAGAACCCACCGCCTGTAATATGGGAGATGCCCTTGACCTTTACCTGCTCGAGCAGAGCGAGCACGCTCTTCACATAGATGCGGGTGGGGGTCAGCAGAG
>JAZOCG010000019.1:0-3179 GCA_045596345.1 Acutalibacteraceae bacterium | reverse complement strand
CCAAAAATGGCTTGTCCCGTATACAAAATACGT
Source organism: Acutalibacteraceae bacterium (assembly GCA_045596345.1). Taxonomy (GTDB): domain Bacteria; phylum Bacillota; class Clostridia; order Oscillospirales; family Acutalibacteraceae; genus UBA5905. Next base: position 3,146 of record JAZOCG010000019.1, on the reverse strand, counting down.
TCTGCCCATCATTTTGTTCGCTTTGTGGGTGTGGGGTTATGTAGATAAGTTCTTTTAATAAGTAAACAAGAAAGGCTCGACCAACGCGGTCGAGCCTTTCGTTATGTGCGATGTTATTTTATGATCTCGCCCATCGTGCCGGGAGCCACGCAACCCGCGTTGGACTCGTCGGTGTCGATATGCATCGCGAGCGCGTACTTGTCGCTGACGCGGACAACTACGTCGCCGAACACGATCGCGCGACCATCAGAAGGAACCTTGACAGACACGATCTGCTTATCCTCGAGACCCATCGCCGCGGCATCGGCGGTGGTCATATGGATGTGACGCTTCGCGGCGATAACGCCCTCGCTCAGCTCCACTTCACCGCAGGGACCGACCAGTTTGCAAGCACCGCTGCCCGCGATGTCGCCCGACTCACGGATGTGGGCGGCAACGCCGATGGAACGCGCATCGGTCAGCGACAATTCGACCTGCGTCTCGGGACGCACGGGACCGAGGATGGACACGCCCGCAAGGGTCTTCTTCGGACCGACAACGTCCACGCGTTCAGCGCAGGCAAATTGACCGGGCTGAGACAGATCTTTCTTCTTGGTCAGCTCATAGCCCTTGCCGAACAGGGTCTCCAGATCCGCCTGCGTCACGTGCAGGTGACGGGCAGAGGTTTCCACTAAAACTTGCATAGACATAATTTGACACTCCTTTTTAATGCTTTATCCCATTGTACCGCAAAAGACGGGGTATTTCAAGAGCAAAAATGCATCGGATAAAAGAAATTGCGTATGCGAGATCGCCGTGCGCGGAATTTTCGTTGCATTTTTGCAAATATGTGATAGAATAGCATATATAAAGGATGAATTAACGGAGATTGTGTATGATGAAACGACGGATTTTCAGCGTAATAGCGGCGACGGTCCTGCTGGTCGGCGTATGGTGCGCCGGCGCACCGACCGCGCAGGCGGCACAGGACGGTGCGGTGGGCTACCCCCTGCCCGAGGGCACGGTGGTGTATGCCGATTCGGCACTGCTTGTCAATCTCGGCAGCGATATTGACCGCGACGTGGTGCTGTATGCCAAGGCGGCAGACGAGGTGCGCGCTCCCGGCGCGATGATGCGCTTTATGGTGGTGGCGTACACTCTGCATCGTCTGGAGACGACGGGAATGGACTTGGATGCCGTTACGGGCGCGTATACCGTTGAGATGTTCAACAATTACGTCGCCGGCACGGGTGTGCCGACCGCCAATATGCAGTACGGTGAAACGTGGACACTGCGCGATCTGCTGACGGTATCGTTTATCCAGAACGCGAGCGATGCGGTGACCACCCTCGCCTGTACGCTGGACGGCAGTGTACCTGCCTTCGTCGAGGGGATGAACGCCCTCGCCAAGGAGATCGGGTGTGATTATACGCATTTTTCCAACGTGACGGGACTGGATTCTCTCGGTCAGTATACCACTCCGCGGGATGTGTACCGCATCATTCGCTATGCTCAGCGTTTTTCGATGTTTGAGGACATCGTCGGTCATCGCCAGTATACCGTCAAGCCTATTGCGGGCGGCACCGAGCGCACCTTGGTGTCGGTCAACAGTATGCAGCAGTCGTCGAGTATGTTTTATTATTCGCCGCTGGCGTTCAGCCGCACGGGACTTTCGTCGCACGAGGGACGCACCTGCGCCTCGGTTGCGCGGGACAGCGGGTACGAATATCTGGTGGTGGTGATGAGCTGCCCCGAACAGAACGAGGCGGGGGAGAACGGTCTGCATTACCGCGACACCCGCGCGCTGTTTCGCTGGGCATTTAATAAGTTTGAGCACGCGACCGTTCTTGCCAAGAGCGAGATCCTCGCGAGCGTGAAGGTGCGTCTGTCGTGGAGCACCGATCACGTCAATCTCGTCCCCGCGCGGGAATTTTCCACCGTGGTGGAGAGTAAGCTCGATCCCGACCAGATTATTAAGAAGGTGACGGTATACGAGCAGGAGATCAAAGCTCCCGTGACCAAGGGCACGGTACTCGGCAAGGTGGAGCTGATCATCAACGTCAATCAGAAGATCGGCGAGGTAGATCTCGTCGCCGCCGATGACCTCAACCGCAGTTGGATATTGTACGCGTTCAGCGGACTTGGCGGATTTTTTACCTCGCCGTGGTTTTGGCTCGGACTGGGACTGCTTATCCTGTTAATTGCGGGTTACGTGGTACTCAACATCACCTATAACCGCCGTCGTCGCCGCGACCGTCTGCAGCGAGTAAAGCGGTATTAAGGAGAACGCTATGACGCAAGCACAACCGCCGCGCCTGACCGACATCGGGTATATTCGCGATGTTCTTGAGCGGCACGGCTTTCATTTCTCAAAAAAACTGGGGCAGAATTTTCTCATCAACCCCTCGGTGTGCCCGCGTATGGCGGAGGCTTGCGGCGCGACGCCCGCGAGCGGTGTGTTGGAGATCGGTCCCGGCATCGGCGTGCTGACAAGGGAGCTTGCACAGCGCGCGGGGAAGGTAGTGGCGATCGAACTCGATGATCGCCTGCCGCCCGTGCTCGCGGAAACGCTGAGCGGTCAGGACAACGTTGAGATCGTGCAGGGCGACTGTCTTAAGCTGGATCTTGCCGCCCTCATCGCCGATAAGTTTGGTGAGCGAGAGGTTGCGGTGTGTGCCAACCTGCCGTATTATATCACCTCGCCGATCATTATGAGCCTGCTGGAGAGCCGTCTGCCGGTGACGAGTATCACCGTAATGGTGCAGAAAGAGGCGGCGCAACGTCTGTGCGCGCAGGTCGGCACCCGTGAAGCGGGTGCGGTCACTCTCGCGGTGCAGTATTATGCTCAGGCGGAGACGTTATTCACTGTGTCGCGCGGTAGTTTCCTGCCCGCGCCAAATGTGGACAGCGCGGTCATCCGCCTGACGGTGCGCAAGACACCGCCGTGTCAGGTGCGGGACGAAAAGGTGCTGTTCCGTCTCATTCGCGCAGGCTTTGGACAGCGGCGCAAGACCTTACTCAACTCCCTCGGCTCTGCGGGGTATGGTAAGGACACGCTTGCGGCGGCGTTTGCCGCGGCGGGGGTTTCGCCCACCGCCCGTGCCGAGCAGCTGTCGCTCGAAGAATTTGCCGCTCTTGCCGATGCACTGACAGAATAAGCGATAACG
>JAZOCG010000018.1:0-5934 GCA_045596345.1 Acutalibacteraceae bacterium | reverse complement strand
ACTGTTGTTCTCCGTTATAGTTTAAAAAATTCAGCAGCTCGGCATCGGGATGAAAATCCACTTTGGTTGCCGCGCTTTTGTTTTTTGACCTGCCCTTGCATAAAATGAGTCCCGCAAGCACACCCGTAACAAAGGCAAGCGCAAAGGTTATTGCTATACAGTAAACCGTCATACCTCCCACCTCCCTGTAAGGTCTTTTCCTGTAATGCCGAAGTTGTTGTTTTCCCTTCCCTCTTGCGGAAAAGGAACACCCCGTTTCACATCCTCAAAGGCATAGCGCAGAGCATCCATAAGATGATTTTCACTATCTTTCGGATAAACATAGCCCCGCTCACCCTTTACGGTATCGTAAACATAGGAGGAAAGCTCCTTTACGGTGTTCACACACCTAGGGTCCACAAAAAATTTGTACTCATTAAGCCGTGCAATTCCGTTTAAAATGCTATCCCTCCCCTTGTTACTGGGCACTATCCTGGTAATGCCAAGTCTTTTTAAATCATCGTTGCTTTTGGGCTCGGCACTGTCGGCGCGAATACGCTCCTTTTGATACCCCTTACGCACGATCATCGCGGCGATATCGTGATTGAGCATCTTTGTTTCATAATGCTCGTCGTAAATATACAGACACTTGTTCTGCTCATCCACCGCCGCTGCAACAAATGCGGTCGGATCGTTGGCGTACCCGTAGTCGAGCCCGAAAATATGCCGTATGCCGTCCCGCCGTAAGTCACCGAGTGAAAACGCCTCCACAGCCCAGTTTTCGAACACCAAGCCTTCGCTGTGTCCCCATTGACCGAGACCCGCCACGGCATATTGCCGCGGGTTGTTCACCCGCATCTGCTCGTAGCGCGCACGGTCGGTGTCGTCGAGAAACTCATTACAGCGATAATCGGTGGTCATCGCGGTCACTTGCGGGTCATCGCGGTCGAAAAAGCGGCTTTTCAGCCAATGATTCTCGTTCCACGGATTAAAGGTCAGCGTGGTCTGTTTAAAGAGCGGCGGCGCGACCTCTCCACGCGGCACGGATAAATCCAGCTTATCAAAATCCGCCTCTCGAGGGATCTCAAACGCCTCCTCAACCCACACCCAGCAGAGTACCCCCTGTTCAACGGTGGTGGAGGCGATCTTCTCGACGTTATCCAACCCACGAAACAAGATGCGCTGTCCTGTCGGCAGATACCGCAATTCGAGCGGCTCGCGGTTTGCCTGCCACAGATGCTCGACCTGCAAACGTTTAATCGCCCATTTAAGCTGTGCGAAGGTGCTGTCTGTATGGGTGCGATACACCTGCCGGACCACCAACAGATTCGCGTCGGGATATTTCATCAGATGGACTATGTACCACAATGCCGTGGTGGAGGATTTCTTGGAAGCTTTGCCTCCCTTCACCACGCGATAGCGTGTCCGACAATTCCAGAAGCGGCGATACCCGCCGCCGACCAGCGCGGGCAGTGAAACGATCCTTTTATCGTCGCCGATCATTTTCCCGACAGATAATGGCGCATCATACACATCACCTCCTGCAACTCATCCATTTCCTCTTCGAGCAGAGCCACCCGCTTATCGTAGGTGCTCCGTTCACGTGTCAATTCCTCGTGTCGCTGACGAAGCTTCTCAAACGACTCCTTATATACCTGCATCAGTTCCTTCATATCAATCCGTCAGTTTCTCCTCTCCGATAAATATCACCGGCGGCAACGCGTCGTCGGCATCCCGATTGTCTTTATCCGTCTTTGGTCTATCGTAGCCGGCGTTATTTTTGAGATACAGCATATGCATGTTCGTACCTGAGCCGCGTCGCATCGCGTGCTCCACCACACTCGCGGTCGCCTCCCCGCAGGCTCGCTGGATCATCGCGGCTTTCATTTGAACCGTCTTGCCGCTATCGGCAAACTCTCCGTCGACGATCGCACGAAACAGCGATAGATCCATATCCAGTTCTGCCGCCAATCGTTCTGCAGTCAGCGGCACATCCTGCGTCTCCGCATAGTCCTTTGCCCGCTGAATCGCCGCTTCAATTTCTTTAGGCGTCCGTTTTTCTAATGGCTTGTTATGCATAAACACCTCCTATAATAATTGCGTTTTGCAACTTATTTCGGAAAATTTTTAGCAATTTAACACTCCTCCCCCAGATCCACTGTCACGCAGGGAACCCAGCCCTCGCGTGCAGTCCACAGCCGAGAAAGCCGTACAGCAACCCCATCACAATAGGTGCCCGCCGGCAGGCAATTCTCCGCAGAGTTATAAAAAATCACCGGTGTTTCCGGTGATAAAGAAGCGGTTATTCGGTTGAGATCCTGTACGATCATAAGCACACCTCTTCGTTGAACGTTTGTTCGTCTGTAATTAATTGTAGACAAATTTTTCCATTTTGTCAATAGCAAAATGCAACTTTTTAAAAATAAATGTTGCAATTTGCGATAGTTTGTGGTATGCTATGGTTGAAAATGTCGAATAATCTCGAATGGAGTGGAATTATGGAGAATATAACTGCCCTACGCTTACGTCAATGCCGGGAAGATTCCCGTGAGACGCTCGAACAGATCGGGCTGATCACAGGAGTGAACAAATCCACCGTTATGCGGTGGGAGCGCGGCGACACCTCAAAGATCAATCTCCCTACCCTGTATGCACTGGCGCGTCATTTTCACGTCAACCCTCTCTGGTTACAAGGGGTAACCGACGACCCGACTGAACGGGAAGATACACAGCCGACAGCGGATGTTGTTCCCGTGCCGATCATCGGTGCGGTGCGTGCAGGTTTCGGCGGTGTGGTGTTTGAGGATCCCTCCGGCACCGAGCCGGTGGATGCCTCTCTCCTGCGCGGCGGAGAAGAATATTTTTGGTTGCGGGTCACCGGCGACAGTATGACACCCATTATCAACGACCGCGATCTGGTGCTGGTGCGTCGTCAGGAGAGCGTAGACAGCGGACGTTACGCGGTGGTAATGGTCGACGGTGAGGAAGGGCTTGTCAAGCGCGTTGTCTACAGCGAAAACTGGATCGAGCTGCAGAGCGTCAACCCGTATTATCCCCCGCGTCGCTTTGAAGGCGAGCAGATTCGCGCGGTCACCATTATCGGTCTTGTCGTGGAGAGTAAACGAAAATATATTTAAACAAAAACGCACGGTACACATCCTTTCGACGTGTACCGTGCATTATTATGTTATTTATTTCGCTTGGAGATATTTCGCCACTTCGGCGGCAACCAGTTTGGTGAGCGATTCCATATCAACGTTGTTGGAAGTCACCTTGGTCAGATCCGCTTTGCCATCGCTGCTGAACAGCTTCATTTTCTTCATACTCTCCTGCTTGACCGCTTCAACCGCGGCGGGGATCAGGTCGATCAGACCCTTATCCATGCTGGAGAACTTCTTGAACTCTGCCTCGACAGCGGCGACATTGATGTCGGTGAAGATGTTGACCTTGCTGATACCGTCCTTAATCGCCTGGCGGAAATCGTTGTCGGTCAGACCCGAGCCACCGTGCAACACCAGCGGCACATCCACCGTGCGCGCAATGGTGCGGATGCGCTCGAAGTCGAGCTTGGGCGGAAGCTTGTATGCGCCGTGCGCGTTACCGACCGCGATCGCGAGCGCGTCAACACCCGTCTTGTCCACGAAATCCTTCGCAAGCTTGGGATCGGTGAAGAACTTGGAGGGATCGGCGAGATGCGAACTGCCCTCAGCAGAGCCCTCGTTGTCGCCGACGTGACCGAGCTCACCCTCGATGGTTGCGCCGTAGGAGTGGGCGATGTCCGCCATCTCCTTAACCTTGCGTACATTCTCCTCATAGGAATCGGTCGAGCAGTCGTACATAATAGAGCTGAAGCCGAGCTCCAGTGCCTTAATACAAGTGTCATACGACAGACCGTGATCGAGGTGCACCACAACCGGCACAGACGCCTTCTTCGCCATGGGAATCAGGTAGTAGGAAACCTCCTCGAGCGGACCGTAAGGCAACAGCACCTCCGCCGTACCCATAATAACCGGCGAGCGGGTGGACTCAGCGGCATTGATAATACCGCGGGCGAGCTCCAGGTTCACCGCATTAAACAGACCGACGGCATAATGATTCGCTTTTGCCGGCCGTAAAACCTCGTTCATATTGACTAACATTGGTTTATACCCCCTTGTACTTACACGATCTTACCGATCGATAGCATTCTTTTAACTCTTCTATATCATACACCATAACGCGCGGTAAGTCAACATTTTCCAAAGAAAAAGCCGCCCGTTTTACCAAAAAACAGCGCAAAAAAATCCCTCTGCGGAAATTCCGCAGAGGGATCGCACTTAGTCGTCCTGCTCGTCCTCGTCGTCCTCACAGTCGAAATCGAACTCGAGGTTCTCGCCACAGTTGGGGCAGTCGATACCGCCGTCCAGCAGGGTATCCTCATCAACCTCAAATTCCTCGCCGCAGCTCGGGCAGGTGATGTCATAATACTCGCCGTCCTCGCAGTCACAGCCGCAATCGCAGCCGCAGTCATCATCCTCGTCCCACTCCTCGTAGAAATCCTCTTCGAGAGCGTTGAGGTCCTCATCAACCGCATCCACCTGCTCGGTGAGCTCGGCGGTGTAGTCCTCGAGGTCCGCGACGTTGTTGGACAGATCGTCCAGGATCTCCGCGATCAAAGCGAACAATTTGCCTTCATTGGTCGCCTCATCCAGCTTCATACCTTCCATGAGGCCCTTCATATAGGCTACTTTTTCGGTCGTTGTCATAGGAAAATACCCCCTTGAACTTGGTGTAATAATAAACGAAAAACTTACGCACGCTCCATATATTCACCGGTGCGGGTATCGATGCGGATCATCTCACCCTCGTCGATGAACAGAGGCACGCGCACCTCGGCGCCGGTCTCCAGCGTCGCGGGCTTGGTGGTGTTGGTGGCGGTGTCGCCCTTGAAGCCGGGATCGGTCTTAGTGACCTGCAGCTCAACAAAGTTGGGGGGCTCAACGCCGAACACCTTGCCCTTGTAGGACATAATGCGGCAAACCATATTTTCCTTCACAAAACGGAAGTTATCGGACAGATCGCTCGCATTGATCGGCACGAGCTCATAGGTCTCGGGATCCATAAAGTAGTACAGATCCTCGTCATTGTAGGAGAACTCCATCTCCTTGCGCTCGATATAAGCGGTGGGGAACTTAGCGGTGGGGTTGTAGCTCTTTTCCACCACTGCACCGGTAATCACGTTTTTGGTCTTGGTACGCACAAAAGCCGCGCCCTTACCGGGTTTGACGTGCTGGAACTCAACAACCTGCAGGACGTTGCCGTCCTCTTCGAAAGTTACGCCGTTACGAAAATCGCCTGCTGATACCATATTGTTATTCCTCCAATTTCATACTACTATACATTGTACCCTATCTGTGGGCAGATTTCAAGCACTATTTTCACGTTTTTGGGATTTTTGGCGGTTATTTCTGACTTGCCGCCAAATAAAGCTGTTGCATCGCAGCGGCATCCGCCGTTTGTGTGCCCGCCGACTCGCAAATCACCGTCGGGCAAAGCCCGCGCGCGGCGAGCAACGCCATCAGCGGCGCGGGATCGGGTCCGAACTGGGTGTCCTCAAAGGTGAGGTGCTTTTTCTCCCCGCCCGCGGTATATTCGATCTTCGAAAAGTGGATATGAAACGCCCGCTGACGCTCACTGCCGAGTGCATCACCGATGCGGTCAAGCACGGCGGCAAACGCCGCCTCGCTGTTCGTCTCGCCGAAGGTGCGGCTGTTAAGGTGACCGAAGTCCACACAAGGCAAGAACCGCTCCTCTGCGCCACAGAAGGTCAGCACCTCGTCGAGCGTGCCAAGCTGGTTAATCTTACCCATCACCTCCGGACAGATATGAATGTGCCCGAGTCCCTCATCATCCAGCGCACGCTGGGCACGCAGCAGGGTGTCGGTCGCGAGCGCAGTCGCCTCCTCACGGGTACGC
>JAZOCG010000017.1:0-3908 GCA_045596345.1 Acutalibacteraceae bacterium | reverse complement strand
ACATACGATACAGCATCGAAGCCCAGTCTTGTGCCTCGGTGCCGCCCGCGCCCGCGTGGAAGGTGAGGATCGCATTCTTGCTGTCGTATTCGCCGCTGAGCAGGGTGGCGAGCCGCTGACTCTCCATCGATTTTTCGATCTGCTCAAGTCCCTCCACACACTCGTCGAGCAGAGAGAGATCCTCCGCCTCGTCGGCGAGCTCGATAAGCGTCAGGGTGTCTTGATAATCCGAGAGCAATTTCTCGTAGCTTTCGATCTTGCCCTTGACCGAGGCGGCCTTTTGGGTGATCTTCTTCGCGTGCTCCATATCGTCCCAAAAGCCGGGAGCGGCGGCGCGTGCATCCAATTCATCCGCCTCGCGCTTGAGCTGGGTTAGACCGATCGACCCCGCGAGATCCTCGATCTGCGGCAGCAGCCCCTCTAATTTCAATTTGAGTTCTTCGTATTGCAGCATGGTTTTTCTCCCATTTCAATGAATTTCCAATATAGTATTATACTCGAATTGTACCTTGATGTAAAGAGAAAATTCGTTTTTTATATTCTGCTGTTTTTTGCTTGCACTTTGTCGGGAAATTGCGTATACTATACTTATATTTTGAAGATCCGAAAGATCCAAAGGAGATGCGCGTATGAAGATCCTGATGATCCCGTCCTGGTACGGTACCAAGACTGCGCCGCTGCTCGGCTCGTTTTATAAAGAGCAGGCAGAGGAGATGGCCGCCCGCGGTCATGACGTGGCGGTGTTGTATGCCGAGGTGGGCGGCAGTCTGCGTCCGGCGGATAACGGGATGACCCACGCAGTGGTGAATGGTGTCAACACGTACGTGTGGGTGCGCCCCAATCTTACCCCGCGGTTTGAACGCGGTCGCTGTATGCAACGCACATGGATGCTGGAGAGACTTTACCGCAAGCTCGAGCGCGAATGGGGTCGCCCCGACGTGGTCAATCTGCGTTCCTCTTTACAAGGATATGAGGCGGTGACGCTGTGCCGTCGACATCAGTTACCGCTGTTCTTTATGGAGCATTCCTCCTTTGTTGTTACCGAGGGAGCAGATAGCCCCGCGTTGGCGCGTTTACGCACGGTGATGGATGCCGCGCAGGTCAACGCCTGTGTTAGCTCGGTGTTGATGCGGGTGATGAAGCCGATGGATGAACATACTCGTCTGATTCCCGATTTTGTGGATGAGCGGCGGTTTGCCATCGGTGATAAGAGCGACAAAGACGCGCCGTTCACCTTCGCGGCGATGGGACAGCTGCGCCCGATCAAGGGACACGATACCCTCATTCGCGCGTTTGCGCGTTTGCGCGAACTGACCGATCGCCCCGTGCGCCTGCATATCGCGGGAACGGGCGGATTGCGGGAGTATCTGCAGGGTGTCATCGACAGCGAGGGTGTTGCGGATGCTTGCAAGCTCGTCGGCGCGATCCCGCGCGACGAGGTTAAGGATTTTATGAACAACTGTGACTGCTTTATCTGCTCGTCGCGCACCGAGATGCTGTCCTGTGTGTTGCACGAGTGTGCCGCTTGCGGTCGCCCCGCCATCGGCACGATGTGCGGCGGCCCGCAGGATATTATCACCGACAAATCGGGTGTATTGGTGCCCGTTGACGATGTTGAGGCGATGGCACAGGCGATGCTCGCGATGTTGGATAAGGCGGCGACCTATGACCGCGAGGCGATCCGTGCGAGCATTATCGAGCGGTTTGGGCGAGACACCGTGTGCGATGCGCTCGGTAAGGCGTGCGCCGATGCGGTCGCGATCAAGAGCGGGGTGGCAAAATGAATCTGCCAAACAGCCAAACACTTACCGCCCACAACGGCGGGGTGCCGTATTATTCCTTTCCTGCATTTGACCGTGTGGGCTTTGTACGCCACGGGTTTTCTACCCGCCTCGGTGGGGTGAGCGAGGGAACCTTCGCTTCGATGAATTTGAGTTTTACGCGCGGGGACGACGACGCGGCGGTACGGGAGAATTTTGACCGATTTTGCACCGCCATCGGTGTGGATGCTGAGCGGGTCGTGGTGTCCGCGCAGACGCACACGATCAACGTTTATAATGCTACGGCAGCGGACTGCGGTCGAGGTATCACCCGCGAGCGGGGATATACCGATGTTGACGGATTGATCACGGATGAACCCAACGTGGTATTATGTACCCAATACGCCGACTGCGTGCCGCTCTTTTTCGTTGACCCCGTACGCCGTGTTGTCGCGACCTCTCATGCGGGTTGGCGCGGTACGGTCGGTGGCATCGGGCAAGTGACGGTCGAGCGGATGGCGCGTGACTACGGCTGTCAGCCGTCGGATATTCTCGTCGGTATCGCGCCGTCCATCGGGCGATGCTGTTTCGAGGTGGATACGCCCGTGATGGATGCGTTCGCGAAACTGCCGTTTTTTGATGGTGACTGCTATACCGACGACAACAACGGCAAATACCACATTGATTTGTGGGAAGTAAATCGCCGTTATCTGTTGAACGCAGGTGTAAAGGCGGAGAACATTACAGTTACCGATGTGTGTACACGATGCCATCCCGATGCGCTGTGGTCGCATCGCTTCTGCGGTAACGACCGCGGTAGTCTCGCGGCGTTTATCGCCATAGCGGAATAACTTATAATTCACCAAAAAACATCCATACTAATCCCAAAAGGAGTGGTATGGATATGACCTATCAGGAAACGGTTGATAAACTGAAAGATAAACTGCGGGTGGATGCCAGCTTTGATATGATGTTCCGCGAATTGACCGTGGGACACCGCTCGGCTTCGATGTTCTTTGTGGATGGATTGACAAAGGACGAGGTGCTGGAGAAAATGCTGGAATTTATGGCGAAGGTACCCGAGCAAGATGCCGAGGGGATCACCGATGCTAACGAATTTATCAAGCGGTTTATTACCTTTATCGAGGTGGCCAGCACCGGCGATTTAGAGAAGGTGGTCACGCAGGTGTTGTCGGGTGTCACGGCGTTGGTGGTCGAGGGGCTTGACCGCATCATCCTTATCGATACCCGCACCTATCCTGTGCGAAGTGTGCAGGAGCCGGAATCCGACCGTGTGTTGCGCGGTTCGCGTGACGGGCTGGTGGAGACGTTGGTGTTTAATGCCGCGATGATCCGTCGCCGTCTACGCGATCCGTCCTTGACCTTTGAGGTCATCCCCGTAGGGAGCGTGTCCTCGACGGACATTTGCCTGTGTTATATGACGGGACGGGTGGATAAGAAATACCTTGAACGATTGCGGCAGAGGCTTAAAAGCATCACGATCCCCACCTTGTCGATGGGGCAGGAGAGTCTGGCGGAATGTCTGCTGCGCGGACAGTGGTACAATCCTTTTCCGCGTATCCGCTATACCGAGCGTCCCGATAGTGCCGCCGCGTGTGTTGCGGAGGGGCAGATCATCGTGCTGGTGGACAATTCCCCCGCCGCGATGATTTTGCCCACATCCATTTTCGATTTTTCGCAGGACACCAACGATTTTTATTTTCCGCCGCTTGTCGGGACGTATTTGCGGCTGGTGCGCGGGCTGATTTTTGTTGCGACGTTGTTTCTCACCCCTGTGTGGTATTGGCTGATACAAAACCCCGAGCATATCCCGCAAGCACTGGATTTTATTCGTATCAAGGAGCCGGGTGGCATTCCGATCATCGTGCAGCTGCTGCTTGTGGAGATGCTCATCGACGTGCTCAAATTGGCGAGTCTAAACACTCCGACGTCGTTGAGCAACGCCTTGAGCCTTGTCGGTGCGCTGGTGTTCGGCGAGTTTGCGGTGCAGGCGGGGCTGTTTGAGCCCGAGCTGCTCGCGTATATGGCGTTTGTTGCCATCGCGTCCTTTACCCAGCCGAGCCACGAGCTGACCTACGCGGTTAAACTGTTCCGTATGCTGCTGCTCATCCTCACGTGGCTGTTCCA
>JAZOCG010000016.1:0-3486 GCA_045596345.1 Acutalibacteraceae bacterium | reverse complement strand
TTTTTTTGTGATTTCCCGGTATTTTCGTGCAAAAATATGCAAAAAACGGTAATATTCTTTCTTTTTGCGATTTTTTTAACAATTATCAAAAAAACACTGGAAAACCCGCGCGAAACGTGCTATAATTTTATGCGGCGTAGTCTGCCCGTTTGTGAATGGTGCGGCGGGCAGTGCTATACGAACTTTCTGTAAGGAGGACAAACGCAAATGCAAAAGAAAATCAGCTCGATCCCCTTCGCGGGAACGCCTGAGCAGGAAGCCCAGCTCAAAGCGGTCATTGATGCCAACAAGCACGACCCGACCCGCGTGATGGGTGTTATGCAGGAGGCACAGGGGATCTACGGCTATCTGCCGATCGAAGTACAGCAGATGATCGCGGACGGTATGGGGGTGCCGCTGGAGAAGATCTACGGCGTCGCGACCTTCTATGCGCAGTTCGCGCTGTCCCCGAAGGGTAAGTACAACATCTCCGTGTGTCTGGGTACCGCCTGCTACGTAAAGGGCGCGGGCGATATTATGGATAAGCTCAGCGAGCGTCTGGGCATCGGCGCGGAAGAGTGCACCCCCGACGGGAAATATTCGCTGACCGCTTGCCGTTGCATCGGCGCGTGCGGTCTGGCACCCGTGCTGACCGTCAACGAGGACGTGTACGGTCGACTGACGGTGGACGATGTCGACGACATCCTCGCCAAGTACGCGGACTGATCAAGTCCAATGAAACGGTAAAGGAAACAGACTGTATGAAGATCTGTACTATCCAAGAGCTGCTGGATGCACAGGTGCTGGTTGGCGAGGAGAACCTCGGCAGGCACGTGTATTCCGCCTGCGGCAGCGATATGATGAGCGATGTGCTGGCGTATGTCAAGGATCAGGCCGTTCTGATGACGGGCCTTGTCAACGCGCAGGTCATCCGCACCGCCGAGATGATGGATATGGTATGCATCGTCTTTGTGCGCTCGAAGCAGCCCACCGAGGAGATGTTGCGCCTCGCCGAGGAGAGCGGCATCGTCGTGATGAGCACCAAGAAGCGTATGTATGAGGCGTGCGGTATTCTGTACAGCAACGGTCTCGTCGGCAACAAGGTGCGGGAGTCAGCGGTATGAGTGACGCGCTGTCTTTCCACTTTGACGTGGACGGAGATGACTTCACCTGTGCCGGTCAGGCGTCGGTGCAGGTCAAGAAGAATCTGCGGCGGTTAGGCTTACCGCCGGAACTCATTCGCCGTGTTTCCATCGCGATGTACGAGGGCGAGATCAATATGGTCATTCACGCGGGCGGCGGTCACGCCGAGGTGCGCGTGAACGAGGACGCCATCGAGATCATCCTCGAGGACAACGGTCCCGGTATCGCGGATATCGAACAGGCGATGCAGGCGGGCTTCTCCACCGCTCCCGACAGCATCCGCTCGCTCGGGTTCGGCGCGGGCATGGGTCTGCCGAATATGAAACGCTACACCGATCATATGGAGATCGAATCCACCGTCGGCGTCGGTACGCGCATCGTGATGCGCGTCAACCTCGACGGTTAAACCGGAGAGATGCAGTATGAAACCATACGAACATTCGGTTTTCTTGGACGAACATAAGTGCACGGGTTGCACCACCTGTCTGCGGCATTGCCCCACCGAGGCGATCCGCATTCGCGACGGGCACGCGGTCATCAACGAGGCGCGTTGCATCGACTGCGGTGAGTGCATCCGCGTCTGCCCGCATAAGGCGAAACGCTCGCGACGCAGTAAACTGGACGCGATGGATGGGTACAAGTGGAAGATCGCTCTTCCCGCCCCCACCCTGTACGGTCAGTTTGATAATCTCGACGATGTGGATTATGTGCTGAGCGGATTGCGCCGCATCGGGTTTGACGACGTGTTCGAGGTATCCAAGGCGGCGGAGCTGGTTTCCGCCTACACACGATTTTATCTGAACACCGAGGGCGTGAAGAAGCCGGTCATCAGCTCGGCTTGTCCCGCTGTGATGCGGCTCATTGCCCTGCGGTACCCCTCATTGAGCGAGAACGTGATGCGGATGCTCCCCCCGATGGAGATCGCCGCCAAGCTCGCGCGCGAAAAGGCGCAGCGCGAGCATCCCGAATTAAAACCCGAGGAGATCGGCGTCTGCTTCATCTCCCCCTGCCCCGCGAAGGTGAGTTATGTGAAGAACGGCTTCGGCGACTACAAGAGTCAGGTCGATGTCGTGGTGTCCATCAAGGACATCTATTTCCTGCTCATCAACGCGATGTCCCACGACGACGATAAGACGGACAGCCTGTCCGAGTCGGGGATGATCGGCATCGGCTGGGCGACCTCGGGCGGCGAAGCGTCGGCACTGTTCAACGACAGCTACCTTGCCGCGGACGGTATCGAGAATGTCAACCGCGTGCTCGACCAGATCGAAAACGGCAATATCCCCTCGCTCGAATTTGTGGAACTCAACGCCTGCACCGGCGGTTGCGTCGGCGGCGTGATGACCATTCAAAATCCCTTTATCGCCAAGGCGAGATTGCAAAGCTTACGTCGCTATCTGCCGGTCAGCCAGAACTTCCTTCCGGCTGATGAGCAGTATATCCCCGAGGAGTACTTCTTTAACGAGGTGCCGGAATATCGCGGGATATCCCAGCTCAGCAGTTCGATGGCGGAGTCGATGCGGATGATGGCGGATATCCAGTCGTTGCGCGGGCAACTGCCCGGGCTTGACTGCGGATCCTGCGGCGCACCCACCTGCCGCGCATTTGCGGAGGACGTGGTGAGAGGCACCGCAAAGATGAGCGACTGTGTGCTCACGATGCGTGAGGAGCTTCGCACCTATCTCGCCGAGAAGGAGGCTGCCAATGACGGTCAATGAACTGCTCACCCGCGCCAATTTGACGGCGGCGGCGTTGCCGGACGGCGACCGTGAGGTCACAGGCGTGTATATCGGCGACCTGCTCAGCTGGGTGATGGGTCGCGCGACCTCGGGCGATGCCTGGATCACGATTATGTCCAACCGCAACATCGCGGCGGTCGCGACGTTGGCGGATACCGCTTGCGTCATCCTCGCCGAGGGCGTTGTGCCCGACGAGGGAGTCGCTGAACTCGCCGAACAGAAGGGCATCAATCTTCTTCTCAGCGAGGTCAGCGCGTACGACACCGCCCTGCGACTGCGGGATGCCTTATGAGCCGCTATTATTACGATCTGCATATCCATTCGTGCCTGTCCCCTTGCGGTGACAACGACAACACCCCGAACAACATCGTCGGGATGGGGGTGCTGGGCGGTCTGCAGATCATGGCACTCACCGACCATAATACTTGCCGTAACTGCCCCGCGTTTTTCGCGGCGGCGAAGAAGCATGGCATCATCCCCGTCGCGGGGATGGAGTTGACCACAGCAGAGGATATTCATATGGTGTGCCTGTTCCCCGACCTCGAGAGCGCGATGGCGTTTGATGAGGAAGTCGCACGGCACCTCATTCGGATTCCCAACCGCCCCGACATCTTCGGCGATCAAC
>JAZOCG010000015.1:0-3791 GCA_045596345.1 Acutalibacteraceae bacterium | reverse complement strand
TGGCTGGACGACTACGCGCTGTTTATGGCGATTCGCGAACACAAGGGCGATCTGCCCCTGCAACAATGGGAGACCGACATTCGCTCCCATCGCTCAAAGACGGTGGCGATGTGGCGGGTCAAGTGCGCCGAGCGCGTGCGGTATCATCAGATGCTGCAGTATCTGTTCTACCGTCAGTGGACGGCACTCAAGGACTACGCCAACCACAACGGCGTACGTATTATCGGCGATCTGCCGATCTACGTGTCTGCTGACAGCGCGGACGTGTGGGCGGACGCGCATCTGTTCGAGCTGGACGCTGACGGTCGCCCCTCGCCTGTCGCGGGGTGCCCGCCCGATGCCTTCTGCGAGGACGGACAACTGTGGGGCAACCCCGTCTATGACTGGCGAGCGATGCGCCTTAGCGGTTACCGCTGGTGGCTTCGCCGTCTGGCGGCGGGTGCGCGGCTGTACGATGTCATTCGCATCGACCATTTCCGTGGATTTGAATCCTACTACGCCATCCCCGCCGATGCCGCCACCGCCCGCGAGGGCGAGTGGAAACGCGGACCGGGTATGCGGCTGTGGCGGGCGGTCAAAAAGCGGCTCGGCGACATCCCCATCATCGCCGAGGACCTCGGTTTTCTCACCCCCGCGGTGCACAAACTGGTGCGCGACAGCGGTTTCCCCGGCATGAAGGTGTTGCAGTTCGCGTTTGACCCGTCGGGGAACAGCGAGTATCTGCCCCACCGTTACGGGGAAAACTGTGTCGTCTACACCGGCACGCACGATAATGACACCATCCTCGGTTGGGCGGACACCGCCGACAAAGCCGAGGTCACCTTCGCGATGGAGTATCTGCACGCAACCGACCGCGACAGCCTGCGCGAAAATATGATGCGCGCCGCACTCGCGAGCGCGGCGAACACCTGCATCCTCACGATACAGGACATTTGCGGTCTTGGCGGCGAGGCGCGTATGAACACCCCCTCCACCGTCGGCGATAACTGGAGCTGGCGGCTCACCGCCGACAAGCTCACCCCGCACGCCGCCGACTGGCTGCTAGAAAACACCCGACTGTACGGTCGCACATCTCATTAAGGAGACTACCTATGAGTGATATGAAAAAAGATTTGACCTTGTTCGCCCGCGAGGCGTATCATAAAACGCCCGCTGACCTCGGCGCGTGGCAACTGCATGACGCGCTCTCCCGTGCGGTGATGCTGTCGATCGATAAGGCGTGGGAGAAATCCCGTCGCCGTCACGACACCCGTCGCCGCGCATATTATCTGTCGGCGGAATTTCTCGTCGGGCGGGCGATCTACAATAACCTGCTGTGCACGGGCAAGCTCGCCGATGCGCGGCGGGTACTCGAAGAACTCGGCACCAACCTAGACCGCTTTGAAGAGATCGAGGACGCGGCACTCGGCAACGGCGGTCTCGGTCGTCTGGCGGCGTGCTTTCTCGACAGCGCGGCTTCGCTCGGTCTGCCGCTTGACGGCTACGGCATCCGCTACCGTTTCGGCTTATTCCGTCAGCGTTTTGTGGGCGGATTTCAGCAGGAGGAAGCGGACGATTGGGCACGCTTCGGCGACCCGTGGTCGGTGCGGTGCGACGACGATGCCGTCACCGTCACCTTCGGCGACGGCGCGGTGCGTGCTGTGCCCTATGATATGCCCATCATCGGCTACGGCGGGCGGCACATCTCCACTCTGCGTCTGTGGCAGGCGGAGCCGCTCACCCCGTTTGATTTTGCCGCCTTCAACGACCAGCAATACGACAAGGCGGTGCGGCAGAAAAACCGCGCCGAGGATATCACCCGCGTGCTTTATCCCAACGACTCCACGCGGGCGGGTAAACTGTTGCGCTTAAAACAGCAATATTTCTTCTGCAGTGCGTCGTTGCAGGATGCCTTGCGCCGTTTTGAAGCGGTGCACGGCGACGCGTGGGACATGCTGCCGAAGATGCTTTGCTTCCAGCTCAACGACACCCATCCCGTCATCGCCATCCCCGAACTCATCCGACTGCTGATGGCGCGCGGGGTAGAATTTTCCGCCGCCCTGCACATTGCGCGGCAGGTGTTCAACTACACCAACCACACCATTATGCAGGAAGCATTGGAAAAATGGGATCTGTCATTGGTTCGTGCGGTATCGCCCGAATGCGCGAAGCTCATCCGCCGTCTGGCGCGGGTGCAGGAAACCGAGTTGCGCCACCGCGGCGTGCCCGAGGAACAGTGGTCGGAATTGTTGCTGCTGCAAGGCGGTACCGTGCATATGGCGTATCTTGCCTGCTGGTGCTCGACCTACATCAACGGCGTCGCCGCGCTGCACACCGAGATCCTGAAAGACCGCGTGTTGCGCCGTTGGCACGAGCTCTACCCGCACAAGATCCAAAACAAGACCAACGGCATCACCCAACGCCGTTGGCTCGCGCTGTGTAACCGCCCGCTCGCGGGACTGCTCACCGATCTGCTCGGTGATGACGCTTGGATTACCAACCTCGGTCGCCTGCGAGATCTGGAAAAGTTCGCCGACGACGATCGCGTGCTCGAGCAGTTTATCGCCATCAAGAAGGAAGCTAAACGCCGTTTGTGCGCCTATATCCGTCAGCACGACGGTGTCACCATCGACACCGATGCCATCCTCGACGTGCAGATCAAACGTCTGCACGAATATAAACGGCAGCTGCTCAACATTCTGTGCATCCTCGAACTCTATTTCGAGATCAAAGAAGGCACACTGACGGATTTCACCCCGACGGTATTCCTCTTCGGCGCGAAAGCCGCCCCCGGTTATTTCCGCGCCAAGGCGATCATCAAGCTTATCCACGCGGTCGCCGACCTCATCGCACAGGACGAAACCGTCAGTCGCTATATCCAGGTGGTGTTTGTGTCGGATTATAACGTGTCCTACGCCGAGAAGATCGTTGCGGCGGCGGACGTATCCGAGCAGATCTCCACCGCGGGCACGGAGGCGAGCGGCACTGGCAATATGAAACTGATGGCAAACGGTGCCGTCACACTCGGCACCTACGACGGCGCAAACGTCGAGATCGTCGCCGAGGCGGGCGAAGAAAACAACGTCATTTTCGGCGCGCGTGTCGAGGATATCGAAAACATCGCCGACACGTACACCGCACGAGAATTTTACGAGAACGATCCCCGCATCAAACGCTGTCTGGATGCGCTCACCGACGGCACGCTGGACGACGGCGGGACGGGAATGTTCCGTGAACTCGTCACTGCGCTGCTGGACGGCGCGAGCTGGCACAAGCCCGACCACTATTACCTGCTTCTCGATTTCGACGACTGCTTGCGAGCGAAACTCGAAGTCAACCGCGCCTACGGGCACGATCGCAAGGCATTCGCCAAAATGCAATGGCGCAATCTGTGCGCGGCGGGAAAATTCTCCTCCGACCGCACCATCGCCGAGTATGCACGCGACATCTGGCACATCAAATAAGGTA
The DNA here is from genome assembly GCA_045596345.1 of Acutalibacteraceae bacterium. Classification (GTDB taxonomy): domain Bacteria; phylum Bacillota; class Clostridia; order Oscillospirales; family Acutalibacteraceae; genus UBA5905. Next base: position 344 of record JAZOCG010000015.1, on the reverse strand, counting down.
TGCGCCGTCCCGAAAACGGGACGGCGCATTTTATAAAAGTAAAATATTTTTCACAATCGACAAAAAACGGTGGAATATTTGCTTTTCCTATGGTACAATAATCGCGTTAAGTCAATATACAGGACATATAAATACGATGAGGTGAAAATATGGAAGGTTTAGTCAACTGGTTTATCGAAGCTTTGCAAGGAATTTCCGGTGAATGGGTGTCGTTCATCATTTCAATGGTGCCGATCCTCGAATTGCGCGGCGGTCTTCTCGCCGCGTCGCTCTTAAATGTCGACATTCTCACCGCCGTGCCCATCTGAAGTCGGATCGTAGCCATGTCGTTCTGTGAGCCAAGG
>JAZOCG010000014.1:0-11279 GCA_045596345.1 Acutalibacteraceae bacterium | reverse complement strand
TAGCCCGTACCCGTGCCTACGTTGAAGCATTCCACGGCAGTCACTTTGCGGGCACGCTGGAGTGCCTTGAGGTGCGCCTGTGCCAGATCCACCACGTGGATGTAGTCGCGCACGCCCGTGCCGTCGGGGGTGTCGTAGTCGTCACCGAAGACGGACAGTTTCGGCAGTTTGCCGATAGCGACCTGTGAGATATACGGCATCAGGTTGTTCGGAATGCCGTTAGGATCTTCGCCGATGCGACCACTGATGTGCGCGCCGATGGGGTTAAAGTAGCGCAGCAGCACCGCCGACCATTCGGGGTCGGACACGCACAGATCCGAGAGAATGCCCTCGATCATAAACTTGGTGCGACCATAGGGGTTGGTGACCGCACCTGTAGGCATATCCTCTTTGAGCGGGGAAGGGTTACCCGTGCCGTAGACGGTCGCGGAGGAGGAGAAGATGATGCGCTTACAGCCCATCTCCGCCATCACCTGACACAGCACCACCGTGCCCGCGACGTTGTTGTCGTAGTACATCAGCGGTTCGCGCACCGATTCGCCGACCGCCTTTAGTCCCGCGAAGTGGATGACTGCTTCGATCTTGTGCGCACGGAATACGCGGCGAAGCCCCTCGGCATCGCGAATATCGCACTCATAGAAGGGGAACTCCTTGCCGGAGATCTCTTTGACACGACGCAGTGCCTCCGGCTTGGAATTATAATAGTTGTCGATAACCACAATGTCATAGCCCGCCTCGAGCATCTCGATGCAGGTGTGGCTGCCGATGTAGCCACAGCCGCCCGTGATCAAAATAGCCATTTAAATACCCCCAAAGTTGGAATGATACTTTTATTATAATCCTGTTTTGGCTCTTTTACAATAGGTACTTGTTGAAAAGCGGATAAATTTCCGTGTTTTTCTTGCATTTTTGTTTTTTTCACCTTATAATGGAAGAAAACAAGCGTGAGGAGGACATACATAATGAAACCGACTCTTATTATTATGGCGGCTGGTATGGGTAGTCGATTCGGCGGTCTTAAGCAGATCACCCCCGTTGGACCTTCGGGCGAAAAAATTATTGATTATTCGGTTTATGATGCGATGCGTGCGGGTTTCGGCAAGGTGGTGTTTGTCATTAAACACGCCATCGAGGACGAGTTTAAGGAGAAGATCGGCAACGCGATTGCCGCGCACCTGCCCGTTGAATACGTGTTTCAGGAGTTGGATGCTCTCCCTGCGGGTTATACCGTCCCTGAGGGACGCGAAAAGCCGTGGGGTACGGGGCATGCGGTGCTGTGTTGCCGTGATGTGGTGAAGGAGCCTTTTGCGGTCATCAATGCAGACGATTACTACGGGCGTGATTGCTTTAAGCTGTTGGTGGATTTCCTGTCACAGCCGCAGTCGGATGAGCAGAAACATTTTGCGATGGCGGGTTATCTCATTCGCAATACCCTCACCGAGAACGGCAGTGTGTCGCGCGGTGTGTGTGAGGTGGACGAGCATAACCGACTGACAGGGCTTACCGAGCGCACGCATATTGAACTGCGTGACGGCAAGCCGCAGTTCACCGAGGACGATGGCGCAACGTGGACTGTGTTACCGGACGACTGTTATGTATCGATGAACTGCTGGGCGTTCCCCGCAGGTACACTGGATAGCTTTGAGGAACTGTTCTGCGCGTTCCTCGACAAGCGTGGCGGCGAGATGAAGTCGGAGTTTTATCTGCCGTTTGCGGTGGACACGTTGGTGGATACCGGTAAAGCGGACGTGCAGGTGCTCCCGACTGAGGACAAATGGTACGGAATGACCTATGCTGCTGACCACGAGATGGTGCGCTCTGCGCTTGCGGCACTTACCGCGCAGGGTCTGTATCCCGAAACGATGTGGAAATAAGATTATGAAGAAAGGACACCCGCCCGGGTGTCCTTTCGCATTTTATATTTGTTCGGCGACGATGTTTTTGACCCATACGCCCTTGTTGACAAGGATGATGCCGCCTACTGCTTTGACGAGGTTGAGCATCTGGATGATGAAAAACACCCATAGAATGGATAGCGAGGTGAACGCTGATAGGGCGTAGGCGATCACGACGCAAACGCACCATACGAATCCGCTGTCAAAGAGAAAGGTGATGAGCACCTTGCCGCCCGAGCGTAGCGTGAAATACGCGGACTGCGCAATGGCATCGAGCGGCATCGCCAGTGCGGTGATCTGCATCAGTCTGGTTGCAAGGTGTCGTACCGTCGGTGTGGTATTGTAGATGAGCGGGATCCAGTTGGCGGTGACGGCGTAGACTGCCCCCACGACGATGCTCAGCACAAAGGAGAAAAAGATCAGCTTGCGGCTGTCTTCGCGCGCACGGTCGAGTTCGTTGGCACCCAGCTCCTGCCCAATGATAATGCCGATCGAAACACCCACCGACATAAACGCCACGCCGAACACATTAAAGAAGGTTGAAGAGATGTTATTCGCCGCGACAACGTCGAGGCTGTGGGTGGAATAACATTGGTTGAGCGTTGCCATACCCGCTGCCCACATCGTCTCGTTGAGCATCAGCGGGAAGCCTTTGGCGAGGATACGCCCGACAAGCTGTTTTGGGACATAAGCACTGCGGAACGCTCCGCGAATGAAGGGGGATTTGTCTGCGTGCGTACGTGTCCACACGGCAACGATGATGAGTTCGGCATAGCGGGAGATCACCGTTGCGATCGCCGCGCCGACGACACCGAGCTTGGGTGCGCCGAAGTTGCCGAAGATCAGCATGTAGTTGAGCACAAGATTGATCAGCACGGCGATGACACCCGCCACCATCGGTGGGGTGGCTTGCCCGCATTCCCGCAGTGTGCCGGAATAGCATTGCACGATCGTGTAGGGAATAAGCCCGATGAGCATCACCCGCAGATAATCCTGTGCAAAGCCGAGAGAGGCATTTGCCGCGGCAACATCGCCGTCACCTTGCAGGTATAGGCGAATAAGCCATTCTCCGCCGAAGAAAAACAACAGAATGGCGAGGACGGTGATGAGCAGTCCTGACAACACTTTGAAACGGAAGGCGTGACGCACGCCGTCGTGGTCGCCGTTGCCGTAGTATTGTGCGCCGAAGATGCCCGCGCCCGATACCACGCCGAAAATGCAGAGATTAAAGACGAAGATGAGCTGGTTGACCACCGCGACACCCGTCATTTCGTTGGTGCCGATACTGCCGACCATCACGTTGTCCAACATATTCACAAAGTTGGTGATACCGTTCTGGATCATAATGGGGAGCATCAGCGTAAATACGCGGCGATAAAAGGCTTTATCGCCGATCAAGCTTCGCAACATAATCCGTCTCCTTTGCGGAAATTCTCCCAGTAAGAGTATCATACGTAAGCGGGTTTGTCAATGCGCTTAAACCCGTGGTTTGCAGTAGATTTCCTTAAAAACAGCCGCTAGGATGGCGATAGGGCGTATTTTCTTGCGAAAATCTGTTGAATATTGTAGAATAAAATGATAAAATAAAGAGTAATTATGTCGTTGTATGGATAAAGGAGGTCTTGGGGATGTTTTTGAAGCGTTGGAACTATATTCAGCCGAATACTGTCTTAGCATCGGAACTCGCCGAGACCTGTGAGATCAATCCGATTCTTGCGCTGCTGCTCACCACCCGTGGGATCACCACCCCCGAGGAGGTGTTCTCTTTCCTTGCAGGGCAGGAGGAAGAGGCGGACCCCTTCGCCTTTGCGGATATGGACAAGGCTGTCGAGCGTATTTCGCGCGCGATCAAGGCGGGGGAAAAGATGCTGGTATACGGGGACTATGATGTGGACGGCATCACCTCAACGGTGCTGTTGTATACGTATCTTCGCCGTCAAGGGGCGAATGTGGTGTATCGCGTGCCGACACGGGACGAGGGTTACGGACTGCACGAGTCGGATGTGCTGTGGGCAGCCGAGCAGGGTATCACCTTGCTCATTACGGTGGACAACGGCATTTCGCTCACCCCGCAGGTCGCCCTCGCGAATGAGAACGGTATTGACGTGGTGGTCACCGACCACCATCAGCCGCCCGAGGAGCTGCCTCCTGCTGTGGCGGTGGTCGACCCGCACCGAGCGGACTGCGAGAGCACCTGCAAGCATTATGCGGGTGTCGGTGTGGCGTTTATGTTGGTTTGCGCGCTGGAGGGCGACGGCGAAACGGTGCTCTCGCAATACGGCGACCTGCTGACTCTCGGCACGATCGGCGACGTGATGCCGCTGACCGACTTTATGCGTGACTTGATGCGCCGAGGCATCGAGCTGCTCAATGCCAGCACGCGTCCCGGCTTGCTGGCACTGCGCCGTGTTGCGGGCTATGAGGAAAAGGAACTATCCGCCCGTGCGGTGAGCTTTTCGCTCGTGCCGCGCCTTAATGCGGCGGGGCGGATGGGTGATCCCGATCTGGCGGTGCGTCTGTTGCTCACCGAGGATATCGCGGAGGCGCAGTCGCTTGCCGAAGCACTGGAGGATATGAATGCCCGTCGCCAGGCGGTCGGCAATGACATCGCCGCGCAAGCGGAAGAAGCGATCGCCCATCATCCTGAATGGCTGTATGACCGTGTATTGGTGGTCAGTGGCGAGGGATGGCATTTCGGTGTGCTCGGCATCATTGCTGCGCGCTTGACGGAGCGATACGGCAAACCGACCTTTGTGCTGTCCGTCGGCGAGGACGGCGTGGCGCACGGATCCGGCAGAAGTCTTGAGGGCTTTTCCCTCTATGAGGTACTGCACGGCTGTGAAGAACTGCTGACTGTTTATGGCGGTCACGAGCTCGCGGCGGGGGTGACTTTGTCCGCTGAGCGTATCGACGATTTCCGCCACGCGGTAAATGCGTATGCTGCCGAGCATTGTGCGATAATGCCCGTGCCGTCACTGGATGTGGCGATTCGCCTGCGTCCCGAGCAGGTTGGGGTGGACAAATTGGCACTGCTCGAGGTGCTGGAGCCCTGCGGCGCGGGAAATCCGGTACCGTTGTTTGGGCTGTCGCGTATGCAATTAGATAATATCGCCGCCATCGGCGGAGGTAAGCACGTGCGCTTGTCGCTCAGTCGCGACGGCGTGCGCATTAATGCGGTCAAGTTCCAGACACGCCCTGAGGATTTACCGATTCCCTGCGGATCGGTCGTGAATTGTGTCGTATCACTTGAAAAGAATGTATATCGCGGGAATATTTCCGTCAGTGTGCGTATGATAGATATAGGATATGCCGATACCGATCGCGAGGCAATGCAAGACGAGATCGCCGCATTCGGCGCGCTGATGCGTCGCGAGGGAGATCCCGTGGCATCAGCACTGCCTACCCGCGAACAGCTCGCGCGGCTGTATAGCCTGTTGCGTGCCTGCGGTGAGTGGAGCGGTACGGTTGAACAGCTGTACCGCGCGGCGAATGCCGATACTGCCGAGTTGAGCGTGTTACAGCTGCTTACAGCATTGGAGATCTGGCGTGAGGCAAAACTGATCGAGTTTCAGGATTTGGGTGACAGATTACGTATTCGTCTGTTGCCTGCCGTCGGCAAGGCGGATTTGACCGCCACGTCGCTATGGCGATACTTAGGGGGGAACCACCGTGCGTGAATTGGAAAAATGTGAAATTTTGCAGCAAGAGTTGCAGAATCTGATCAAAGATAGCGGTAAAGGCTACGACCTTGCCTTGATCGAGAAGGCGATGGCGGTCGCCAGTGCCGCGCATAACGGACAGCGTCGTCATTCGGGCGAGGAATATATCTGCCATCCGTTGCACGTCGCGTGCATTCTTGTCGAGATGGGTATGGACAGCGACTCGGTTGTGGCGGCACTGCTGCACGACGTTGTTGAGGATACCCGCATCGAACTGTCTGAGATTCGTGAACAGTTCGGCGAACAGGTGGCGATGCTGGTCGACGGTGTGACCAAGATCACTAAAATGACCTTCGTCACCCGCGAGGAACAACAGGCGGAGAACGTGCGTAAGATGTTGCTCGCGATGTCGCAGGACGTGCGTGTAATGATCATTAAGCTCGCCGACCGCTTGCATAATATGCGTACCAGTGAAGGTTGGGAGCCGCAGAAACGCCGCGATAAGGCGCGCGAAACGATGGATATCTACGCGCCGCTCGCGCATCGTCTTGGTATCCGTGCGCTCAAGGAAGAACTCGAGGACCTGTCGTTGCAGGTGCTTGATCCCGTGGCATATAAGGATATTGAGGATAACCTCGCGATGCGCGCTGAGGAGCGAAACGCCTTCCTTGAGGAGATCAAAGAGCGTATCCAGACTCGTTTGGCAGAGCACGGACAACAATGTCAGATTTTCGGTCGCGTGAAGAGCTTTTCGGGTATTTACCGTAAAATGTATATCCAGGGCCATTCGTTTGAGGAGATCTACGATATTTATGCCGTGCGTGTCATTGTTGACGATATGACCGATTGCTATAATGTGCTCGGACATATTCACGAGATGTTCCGCCCGCTGCCGAATCGCTTCAAGGATTATATTTCTACGCCGAAGCCGAATATGTACCAGTCTTTGCACACCACCGTCGTTAGTAAGGAGAAGATTCCCTTTGAGGTGCAGATCCGCACGTGGGAGATGCATTATACGGCGGAGTACGGCATCGCAGCGCACTGGAAATACAAGCTCGGTATTCAGAAAAAGGATAAGCTTGACGAGCGTCTTGCGTGGGTGCGTCAGTTTATCGAAAGCCAGAACGATGTCGATGATGCGGTGGATATCGTGCAAGGCATCAAGACCGATTTGGACATTGCGGACGTGTTTGTGTTCACCCCTAAGGGTGATGTGATCACCTTGCCCGAGGGAAGCACCGTTATCGACTTTGCGTATGCGATCCACACCGCTGTCGGCAACCGTATGGTGGGCGCGAAGGTGGACGGGCGCGTTGTGCCGCTGGATTATCGTGTGAAGATGGGCGAGATCGTTGAGGTGTTGACCACCAAGGCAACCGACCGCGGTCCGAGCCGTGACTGGATCAACATTGTGCATACCAGTGAGGCACGCAATAAGATTCGCGGTTGGTTTAAGCGAGAGCGTCGCGAAGAGAATATTCAGCAGGGGCGTGAGGAGCTCGAGCGTGAGCTTTCCCGCAACTTCATTCGTCTGCCGCAGGAGCGTATGGAGGCGTTCCTGCTTGCGCAGAGCAAAAAACAGCATTATAACAATTTGGATGACTTCTATGCGGCGATCGGCTACGGCGGCGTGCTGTTGTCCCGTCTGATGCCGCGATTAAAAGATGAGTACACACGTATTCAGCGTGAGGAGCAGATCGCGGCGGCACCCGTGGCGGCAACGCTGACCCCCGCGACCAAGCGTACGAAGAATAACGGCGGTGTCATCATCGACAATATGGATAATTGTCTGGTGAAGTTTGCCCAGTGCTGTAACCCTGTTCCGGGCGATTCCATTATTGGCTTTATCACGCGCGGCTATGGCGTGTCCATTCATCGCCGTGACTGTACCAACGTCCCGAAGGATCTTGATTCTTGTGATAATCGTGAGCGTTGGGTGTGGGTGCATTGGGAAGAGGGTCAAAAGACGTCCTTCAACGCCAATCTGCGCATCGTTGCGGACAACGGTGAGAACTTGCTGCTCAAGCTGGCGACGATGCTGGCGAGCCATCATATTCCCGTGCATTCCATCAATGCGCGCGACACTGAGGACAACGGCGCGGTCGTCACGCTGACGGTGGCGGTCAACAGTGTTGAGCATCTGCAGTTTGTTATCGAGCGTATTAAGAGTATTCCACACGTTGCGTGCGTTGAGCGCGCAACGGTCTGATAGGTTAGGAGAGGTACGATGAAGGCAGTATATCAGCGTGTCACCCACGCAAGTGTCACGGTGGACGGTGAAGTTGTCGGTCGTATTGACGATGGCGTTCTGTTGCTCGTCGGCGTATGCCCCGAGGACACTGCCACTGAGGCGGCAGTGTTGGCGCAGAAGGTCGCCAATATGCGTGTTTTCTGCGATGAGCAGGATAAGATGAATTTGTCCGTGCTGGATATCGACGGCGGTGTGCTTGTCGTGTCGCAGTTTACGTTGTGTGCGAACACCAAACACGGACGCCGTCCCGATTTCTTTGGCGCGGCATCTCCGTCGATCGCTGAGCCTTTGTGTGAGCAGGTGGTCGAGGAACTGAAAAAATGCGGTGTGCGTGACGTGCAGACGGGTCGCTTCGGAGCAGATATGAAGGTTGAGCTGCTCAACGACGGTCCGGTCACATTGATCCTCAACACCGATGAGTGGAAAAAGGGGAGCTCACAGTGAAGATCACCTATTATTCCGTCGGCGCAATGGGGACGAATTGCTATATCGTCAGCGATGAACACGGTCATGCGGCGATCATCGACCCCGGCGGTGACGCTGAACGCATCTTAAGCGATGTAAAGCTTAACAACTTGACAGTGGATGTTATTCTGCTGACACATGCGCATTTTGATCATATTATGGCGGTAGAAGAACTTCGTATCGCTACGAGTGCTCCGGTCTGCGTTGGTGCGGGCGATGCGCCGATGCTGTATGATCCAAAGTTCAATTTGTCGGCGATGGTGTTTTCCGCGCAGACGGTCAGTTTGACCGCCGACCGCCTTTTGGTCGACGGTGATATTGTCACCGTCGGCGACATCACCCTGACGGTGATGGAAACTCCCGGGCATACCAAGGGGAGTGTCTGCTATTTGGGTGACGATGTGTTGTTTTCTGGTGATACGCTGTTTGCAGGCAGTGTCGGGCGCACCGATCTACCCGGCGGCGATATGACAGCCTTGCGCCGTTCCCTTACTCGGTTGGCGGCACTTGACGGCGATTATACTGTTTATTCGGGTCACGGTGAAGAAACTACGCTGTCCTTCGAGCGGGCGGCGAATCCATATGTAACCTTTTAAGGAGTCATTATGCACCTGTATTTACAAGGTCACGATTTCCATTTTGAATTAGAGAATGTATCGCGGCTGTTTCTGCCGCTTGAAAAGATCATTACCCATCCGGACGGCTCGGCGGTGGAGCAGACCGATGGTTTGTGTGTTATCGCCGTGATGGAGAGCGTAGCAAACGGCGCGCGCCTGACCTGTCGCGTGACGGCGGATGATTTTGATGAGCAGCGCACGTCGGTCGTGACGGATGAGGGCGAGGGCTTTCGCGATATGTGCGAGCTTGCGTTATGCACGCATCTGTATCATCTTCTCTCGCAGTTGCTTGGCTTTACACAGACGTGGGGGCTGGTAACGGGTGTTCGCCCCGTGAAGCTCCTGCGCCGCCTGACGCGGGAAATGGGTGCGGACAGAGCACGGGATTATATGCGGGAGAAACTGCTTGTCAGCGAGCAGAAGTTGTCTCTTTGCCGCAACACGCTCGCGATCGAGGATGAGATTCTCTCGTTGTCCCGCCCTGAATCGTTCAGTTTATACGTATCGATCCCATTTTGCCCGACGCGATGCGATTATTGCTCGTTTGTGTCACAGACAGTGGTGCAGGCGAAGAAACTGATTCCCGTGTACGTCGACCAGCTTTGCCGTGAGATCGCGTATACGGGCGAACTGGCGCGCCGCCTTGGCTTGCGGCTTGAAACGGTGTATTTCGGCGGCGGAACGCCGACGACCTTGTCTGCCGAACAGCTCACACGGCTGTTTCGCGCGGTGGAGGAGAGTTTTGATCTCTCGACGTTACGCGAGTACACCGTTGAGGCGGGTCGCCCCGATACGGTCACGGCGGAAAAACTCGCGGCGATCCGCGCCGCAGGCGTCGGGCGGGTAAGCATCAACCCGCAGACCTTACAACCCGCGGTGCTTGCGGGTATCGGTCGCCGTCATACGGTTGAGCAGTTTTATGATGCGTTTGATCTCGCGCGCAAGACCGGTTTTAGCAATATTAACACTGACCTTATCGCGGGTCTGCCGGGGGATACCTTTGATGGCTTCGCCGATACACTCGACGGCATTTTGCGGCTGTCACCCGAGAGCGTGACGGTGCATACCCTGTCGATGAAGCGTGCCTCCAACATTATGCTGCAACACCGTCCGGATTATCGTGTGCAGGACGACGCGGTGCGAATGGTGGGTTTGTCTGCCGAGGCTTTGCCGCAGGCAGGGTATCGCCCGTATTACCTGTATCGCCAAAGCCGTACCGTCGGCAATCAAGAGAACGTCGGCTGGGCAAAGGCGGGCAGTGAGGGGTTGTATAACGTTTACATTATGGATGAAACGCACACGATCCTCGCGTGCGGCGCGGGTGGTGTGAGTAAGCTCAAAAAGCCGAATAGTGACTATCTTGAACGGATTTTCAACTATAAATTTCCGTACGAATATAACACGGGATTGGAGGAAATGCTTGCCCGCAAGGACGCGGTGACCGCGTTTTACGAAAAACACGGATTTAGGGATTGCCAAATGTCCGAAATCGGATTATAATAAGAATGTAATAAATCAAAAAGGAGTGTGCTGTGATGACAACCTTGGAAGAAGTCGTTTTTAAAGCGAAAGAGTTGGCGAGTGCCGCCGGTCGTAAGGCGTTGGACGTGGCGGATCTTGCGAAAATGAAGATGAAAGTGTTGGACAACGAAAAGGCGATCGATTCCACGATGGAGGCTCTGGGGCATCTGCTGTATGACAGTCGCGTGGAAGGCTCCGAGCTCAACGAGGAGTTGGTGGGCGAGCTGATCACCCAGGTCAAGGATCTCGAAGCTGCCAACGACGATCTGCGTGCGCAGATGGACAGCACGCGCGGGCGTAAGACTTGCGAATGCGGGACGGCGAATGCCGAGGACGCCACCTATTGCAGTAAATGCGGCAAAGAACTTGGTTAAATAAAGGAAAAGAGGACGACCGTTAAGGATTGTACTGTTAAGGATAGAAAAAAGGAAGCACGAAATTTTCGTGCTTCCTTTAATTTTGTCTTATACCGTAACAAGCAGGGAAAATGTACGGCACGTTTTCCACTGGTTAGGGGAACCTAAAACCCTATGACATTATTTTCAAAATCTTTATTCCAATATTCTCTTAACAATCGTTGCATTTTTCGACTATATGGAATTTTAGGTGATGTAAAAAATGCTTTTTTACCATAAGAATCACCAAAAACTCGGTAGTATCGAATATCAGACGGTATAATTTGTCTTTCAACTTTCCAAACAGTATCCCAATTTAGCTTTTGGTAAAATCCAAAAAGAAAATGTATTGTAAGACTCTTTTTATCAAATTGAATACATATCGGTCTAAACAAAAGGGCAACAAACAAAACAAATAAAACGATAAATGCATATAGCATATTTTCAACTGTTTCGTTGTCTATAACAAAACT
>JAZOCG010000013.1:0-4190 GCA_045596345.1 Acutalibacteraceae bacterium | reverse complement strand
CTATCTCAACAAGGAGATCTCCCAATATATCTCCCACTGCATCTCCTACGGAGCCAACACGCAGGATTCGGAACAGCTCACCGCCTACTTCAAAATTGCCGGCAACCTCGAACGCGTCGGCGACCACGCCATCAACATCGGCGAATATACCAAGATGCTGAAAGAGAAGCAGATCACCTTCTCGGATAAAGCGACCGCCGAGATTACCCGTATGAAAGAGGTGTGCGACGAAGCACTCGGCCATATCCTGAGCCTCGACCACGCCTCGACCGGTCTACTTGTCGAAACGAGCGCGCTTGAACAGCGTATGGACGATATGACGAAGGAATATCGCCGCAATCAGATCAACCGTATGCAACAGGGCGCCTGCTCGGGCGAGGCGTGCATCCTCTACTCCGAGATGCTCACCGACTTCGAGCGTATCGGCGACCACATTCTCAACATCGCCGAGGCACTGGCTGTATAAGCTCTGCAAAAAGCACCCCGACCGGGGTCGGGGTGCTTTTTTATGTTTCTCGTTGTTTGATTACTTTACAATACAACAGGTACGTGAGCGGATATACCGCCGCACAGTATACCAATGCCTGCCACGCCAAACGCAGGTCATTGACACCGTACAGATAGTAGTATCCCGGCAGCAGGAATTGCGCCCATACCGAACGGACGTTAAAAAACACGGGACACAGCGCGAGCGAGGCGATCAACATCGCCGGCAACAGCGCGCCGAGCACGGCATTCGACGGACACAAGGAGCCAAGCAACGTACAGAAGCCTGTCGCCATCAGCACAAACAGCACCATCATCACCGTCTCGTGCAGGGGGTCGGTATACAGCCCCGACAGCAACAACGCCGCCGTGACAAACACCGCCGCAACAGACACCGCCGCCAGATTGTTTCCAAAGAACACCCACAGCCGTTTTTCTACCGTCAGCAGAGAAAACACCTGCTTTTTCTCATCGTTTTTGTAATACATCGTTGCCGCGAGGCCGCAGAACAGCGCCAGCACCATCAGCAAGCCACGCAACGGCGAGATCAGATAGTTTTCCTGCGCGTACGCGCCATTGGTCAGATCAAGATAGGAAAACTCGATGACTCCGTCCTCATAATCGTAGCGCGCATACGTTGTCCGCAACACGTCGTCGGGGATAGTTGCTCCGTCGGGGAGTTCCTCGCGCACAAAGCGCTCATACACCTCATACGATAAATCGGGGAACAGCGCACCATACATCATCTCACGTGACGCACGCACGAAAGTGCCGTCCTCCGTCGCATACACCTGTACAAGCGTCTCCTGCTTGCCATCGGCAACACGCGCGATACGCTCCTCTAAATTCGCTTCAAACACCCACGCCGTATCCGCCTCGGAGGATTGCACCATATCGATTGCCTCCTGCGGTGTCGCGCAAACCGTCACCTGCACAAGGCGATTGCCGTCCTGCAACCGCGCGATCGTCCGCTCAGCGGCGGCGTCCGCCTGCTGTGTGGCAACCGCCACGTGCAAAAAGCCTGCTTTCTCGCGGCTCGCCACAGCCATCAGCCCCGTGAGCAACAAAATCGCACACAGAATCACCGTAAAGCCGGGTTTTTTAAACAATCGCTTGTGCAGAATACCATACCATGTCAACCAACGCATCTTATTCATCGGTGACACCTCGCAATCTCCACAGACGCACGAGTAACGTCGCGCCAAACAAGCCAAGTGTATACAACAGCGTCGCCCACAGTGCGCCGCCCTCGCCCGAAATCACGCCGGCAACATAGTCGAACGCCACGCCCGTCGGCAACAGTCCGGCCAGCATCTGCATCGCCTTTGGCAAACTGGACAGCGGATACAAAAATCCCGAAACATACGCGAGACTCACGGTCGTGAGCACCTGCAACAGCACGCCGCTGATAATGGTCGAGGTCAATTCGTAGAAGAACGTCTGCATCGCCGTAATAAGCAACACCGCAGGCAACAGACGCATCCCAAGCGCCAACCAATCACCGAGCGTAACAACATCCGACAGCAAGGTCATCCCCGAAGCCGGAAGAACAAGCCCCACGCCGAAAAACAGCAGCAGCGTGTTAAGCCACATCATTCCTGCATAAGGCAGATATTCCGCCGCAACCTGTCCCGTTAACGTATGTCCGTTACAATACAGCAGTCGCGGCAGAGCAAGATCCGTCTTAACCAACAGATGCACACACACCGTACCGCAAAGCATCAGTAACAATAGGAAAAACGCACAGAAATAATATTCCGTGAACGGCAGACCTGCGCTCACGCCAATGAGCTGCACCTCGTAGGCGGACTCGCGGTCGAAGATTTGGCGTATGTACTCAACGTTGATCTCCTCCACCAGCTCGTTATACCGCGAGCGGTCGATCTCCACCGTGTCCGCGACATCCATAAACCCATAGATGCCGCTCTGTGCCTCCATGATCATATCCGAGACGATTTGCGCGATCTCCTGCATCAGTATCGGCCCGAGTCTCGCAGGACTGTTACCTGCGACGTAGCAGATTTTTTTGTTTTCTCCGTTGATGAGCGACTGCACAAATCCATCCGGAATGCGGATATAGCCCGTCAGCTCGCCTGCGTTTAATTGCTTCTGCGCATCGGCTTCCGACATCTCGATAAAATCAATGTAGTATTTTGAGGTATCAAAATTCTGCACGGCAAACACACCGATACCTAAATAGGAATCGGAGATATCCCCGACCAGACCGATCTCTATCTTCTGTTTACTATCCTGCGCGCTGTTATTGCCGAGTACGCCAACGAGCAGCGTCGCCATCGCAACCGCCAGCACGGCCGTAAAGGCGACAATCGCCGGATATAATCGCAGCACTCGTTGCCCCTGCGCGCGCAGATATCGCATAAAATCCGTCATGTTTTCAAGCACCCGATAAAGCGTTCGATGTCCCGCTCACCCTCATACGGACACAAGACACCGTCTTTCAGCACATACACCGCATCGCACATCTGCAATTCGTGCACATCGTGTGTGGCGAGCACAACAATACCGCCCTGCGCACGGAACGCACGCAAATAGGCGTAGATTGCTTCCTTGCAAACCAGATCCAGTGCGGCGGTCGGCTCATCCAGCAACAAAATCGTCGGCTCGTGCGCAATCGCACAGCCGATTGCCAACCGCTTTTTCATTCCGCCGGACATCTTACTGACCGGCAGACGGACAAACTCATCCACGCCGAGCATTTTCAGGTTGCCGTCCGTGAGCGCGCGTGCCAAATCTTCTTTCGCATACCACAGACGCAGGTTATCCTGCGCACTTAATTCAGACAGCAAAGGCGGGCTTTGCGGTACAAAGCCCACCTTTGCGTGTCGTGTTTTGGTATTCTTCATCAGATCGACGCCGTCGCACAGAAACGCACCGGAACCCTTACGCAGACCGGTCAACACCCCAAACAGGGTGGACTTGCCGCTGCCGTTTTCGCCGAGTATGCCTATGCACTGGCCGGATGCCGCGGAAAATGACAGGTCTTTCAGCACACGCTTCTTGCCAAAGCTCTTGGAAACGTGTTGTACATCAATAGTCATTTACAACAGCCCTTTTCTATTGTTCGATCAAACTTACCGATTAATACCCCATCAAGGAACCGAGCAGTTCCTGATCGATGCCGGCAGACTCAAGCTTATCCAGCAGCGCCTGCACATCCACCATACTCAGGTCAAGGTCCTCCGCATCCACGGCGTTGCTCGGAATGGTGACATCCGTCTCCTTGTCGACACCCGCGGTGAAACGAAGCGTGCCGAGAGAAGCGCCCTGCATCTGCACATCGATGAGCAATTCTCCGCTGTTCTCCGACGTCTTCGCGGTGATCTCTAACGCCGCATTAGCCACCATAGACTCCATCTCTGCAAGCGCCTTGCCGGGGGTGATGGTGAATATACCGTTGATATACCCTTTTTCAGCCGCCTTCAAGTCATAGCCCTCAACCGCGAGCTTAACATACTCCTCATCACCGAATTCAACCACGAACTCGGCATCCAGCGTATTTTTCTTTTCCGTGCCGTTGCCGATGATGTAAAGCGCATCTTCATCGGGCGGAGTCACGCGGACCTCATAACCGACCTTCGTGCCGTCGGTCGCCTTGCCGATAAAGATTTCGCCGCCTAAGTCGGATCGTAGCCATGTCGTTCTGTGAGCCAAGGAGTTGAATCCAGTGGTTGTCTTTCTAAGAC
>JAZOCG010000012.1:0-10137 GCA_045596345.1 Acutalibacteraceae bacterium | reverse complement strand
CAAGACGATCGTCAACTTCCGTGAGGCGTCCACGCTTGAGGCGCGCATCGACGCGATCAAGGCGGTCACCGAAGGAATGGGTGCAGACTTTGCATTCCAGTGCACCGGTGCTCCTGCGGCAGCATCCGACGCATACAGCTACATCCGTCGCGGCGGCGGCTTCTGCGAAATGGGCTTCTTCGTCAATAACGGCGAGTTTGCCATCAACCCACACTTCGCAATGTGTAATAAGGAAATCAACCTGGTTGGTTCCTGGGACTACAGCGCAGAAGATTATCCCACCACCATCGCGTTCCTGCGTCAGGCACGCGAGATGAATATTCCGATCAAGGAGCTCATCACCCATAGCTTCCCGCTGGATCAGATGAACAAGGCGATGGAAGTCAACGTGGCGCAGGAAGGCATCAAGATCTGCTATGTGGCTGAATAATAGTCAAAAGCAGAGCGCGGAGGTGCAAAGATATGAGTAAAGCGCTTGGACTACTCGAGGTATTTGGCTTCACGACCGCCGTCGTTATCGGCGATATGATAGCCAAATCCGGTGATGTCCGCATTGTTGCGCTGGATAAGAATAAACCCGCCAACGGCGATGCCGCCGAGGTTCCGCTGCTGATGACTATCAAGTTTGAGGGCGACGTAGCGGATGTTGAGCAGGCACTGATGGTTGGCGTGGAGGAAGCGAAACGGCGCAACCTTCTCGTGACCTATGACCTGATTTCTCGTCAGGCGGAGGACACGAAGAAAATGGCACGGATCAATGCATCCGGACGGGATAAGCTTAACGGCTGACCCGAAAACAACCCCGTTAAAGCAGGAACGACCTGTTTAAATAAGTGAATCAATAAAAATTAAAACGATAGGAGAATGTGTTATGTTAGAAGCTTTAGGTATGGTTGAAACCCGCGGTCTGGTTGCCGCGATCGAGGCTGCCGATGCGATGGTCAAGGCGGCGAATGTTGTTCTGGTTGGTTCCGAGAAGATCGGTTCCGGCTTGGTGAGCATCATGGTCCGTGGCGATGTCGGTGCTGTTAAAGCGTCTGTTGAGGCCGGCGGTGCGGCTGCGGCTCGTCTGGGCGAAGTTGTCGCGACTCACGTGATTCCCCGTCCTCATGGCGATGTGGAGAAGCTGCTTCCCGTCCTGAAATAAGATTATTGCATCAGAAAGGCTTAGTACGGCTATGGAATTACCAAAAGAAACAAAAGCAATAGCCCTCTTAGAGGTGCAGGCCATGGTGGCGGCCATTGCCGGACTGGACGCAATGTTGAAGGCGGCAAATGTTCGTCTGATCCACACGGAGAAACGCCTCGGCGGACGCCTGGTGACCGTGGTGGTCGATGGTACGATCTCGGATGTGACGGCGGCGGCTGAAGCAGGTCGTGTGGCAGCTGCACAGGTCGGCAAGGTCAAGCTCTGTGAGGTTGTCCCGAATCCGCATCCGGAAATTGCGAAATTTTTGTATGTTGGCTGAGTAAGTCGGGAGGAGTAAAGTATGGCACAGACAAATAAAGCATCTACCTCTGCCGGCAAGAAACCTGCCGGCACCGCAAAAAAGCCTGCGACTACTGCTGCTGCAGCAGTTGAGGTGAAGGAAGTTAAAACTGAAACCCCTGTCAAAAAAACACCCACGAAAACAGTGAAAAAGGAGATTGTGAAAATGGAAGCTTTAGGTATGGTTGAAACCCGCGGTCTGGTTGCCGCGATTGAAGCTGCCGATGCGATGGTCAAGGCGGCAAACGTTGTTCTGATTGGTTCCGAGAAGATCGGTTCCGGTTTGGTGAGCATCATGGTCCGCGGCGATGTCGGTGCTGTTAAGGCGGCTGTTGAGGCCGGCGGCGCGGCTGCTGCTCGTCTGGGCGAAGTCATTGCGACCCACGTAATTCCCCGTCCCCACGGTGATGTGGAGAAACTGCTGCCCGTCCTGAAATAAGTCAGGGTAGATATAAACAAGGTTCAACATTTTATAGGAGGTATTTGTCATGGAAGCTTTAGGTATGGTTGAAACCCGCGGTCTGGTTGCCGCAATCGAGGCTGCTGATGCGATGGTCAAAGCGGCGGATGTTGTTCTGGTTGGTTCCGAGAAGATCGGTTCCGGCTTGGTGAGCATCATGGTCCGCGGCGATGTCGGTGCTGTTAAGTCCGCTGTTGAGGCGGGTGGCGCGGCTGCTGCTCGTCTGGGCGAAGTCATCGCGACTCACGTGATTCCCCGTCCTCATGGCGACGTGGAGAAGCTGCTGCCCGTGCTGAAATAAGTTCGGTTCAGCTTAAATCTAACACACATCTCATTCCGAGATGCCGCCTACGGGCGGCATCTCGGGGGATGATGCTTTTCGTACGAACATCCACCCAGGTACGTAATTTTGCAAGAAATCGGTTATTAACCGTGTAATATTATTAATTCACGAAAAGGAGTTTTTCGTTATGGCTATTGATTCTGCTAGCATTACCGCGGCTGTCCGCGCAGCACTGGAAGCGCAAGGGATCCAAGTGGTCGGAGAGAAAGGACAGGTTCCTGTCGGTATCTCCAACCGTCATATTCACTTGTCTGCTGCACACGTCGAAGAACTGTTTGGTAAGGGCTATGAGCTGCAGCCGATGAAGGATCTGTCCCAACCCGGTCAGTATGCCTGCAAGGAACAGTTGACTATCGTTGGTCCGTCGATGCGTGCCATTGAAAAGGTGCGTGTGTTGGGACCCGTGCGTAAGGATACGCAGGTGGAGATTTCTCGCACCGATGCCTATACGCTGAAGGTTAAGGCACCCGTGCGTGAGTCGGGTAAGATCGAGGGTTCTGCCGGTGTTACGATCATCGGTCCTAAAGGTGTTGTGACGATCGATAAGGGCTGCATTATCGCTAATCGCCATATCCATATGAGCCTGGAAGACGGCGAGAAATTTGGTGTTAAGGATAACGAATACGTCAACGTCGAGGTCGACGGTGGTGAACGCCGTACCAAGTGGTATGATGTGCAGGTGCGCGTGCACAAGGATTTCCGTTTGGAGATGCATGTCGATACCGACGATGCCAACGCTGTCGGCATTGGCAACGGCAGTAAGGTTCGCATTGTCAGAGATTAAGATGAGCAGGAGGTAACACAAATGCTGATGGGTAAAGTCGTGGGCCATATCGTGTCCACCAGAAAAAATGAGAAATTGGTCGGTTCCAAGATCCTAGAGGTGCGTCTGATCGAAAATGAAAAGGATACGGATAAATTTCTGATCGCGCTCGACAGTGTTGGAGCGGGTATCGGTGAGCGCGTGCTCATCACCACCGGAAGCAGTGCGCGTTTGGCTTTGGATAATCATACCGCACCGACCGATGCGGTCATTGTGGGTATCGTCGACTAACGAAACGAGGAATTGTTATGACTCTCGCTGAACTCAAAAACATCATAGCTGACAACGGTTGTGTCGGTGCCGGCGGTGCAGGATTTCCGTCCGCTGTAAAGTTGGCGGAGGGCGCGGATTCGTTGGTGATCAACGCCGCCGAATGTGAGCCGTTGCTGTATTCTGACTTGATGGTGATGAAGCACCACTTGGACGATGTTGTTTGCGGTGCGGAATACGTTATTGAGGCAACCGGTATTCGCAGTGGCTATTTGTGTGTCAAGGAGCACACGGGTCACCGTTTGGGTCTTGAGGATGGTCAGCAACTGTCCGATCACGTATCGGTAAAGTACCTGCCGAATGTCTATCCGATGGGGGATGAGATCATCCTCATCTATCAGGCTCTCGGTCGCATTGTGCCGCCCGGTCAGTTACCGATCACCGTTGGTGTGATCGTGTTTAACTCTGAGACGCTGTATAATGTCTGCCATGCGGTGCGCAACTCCGCACCCGTCACGCAGAAATGGATCACGGTCGGCGGTAAAGTGGCGCATCCTTTCGTTGCGCTGGTGCCGGTTGGTCCAACGGTGCGCGAACTGATGCAAAAATACGGTATTTCTGTGCCGGATGACTGCGTAATGATCGATGGCGGTCCCGCGATGGGTCCGATCATCGACCCCAACACGGCAGTCATCACCAAGACGACAAAGGGTCTGTTGATCTTGCCCCGTCACATTCCTGCGATTCAGAGCAAACTATCGAAAAATCGTACCGTGATGACCCATGCATCGGCGAACTGCTGCCAATGCAGTATGTGTACCGATATGTGCCCTCGCGCACTCATCGGCTACCCGCTCAAGCCGCATAAAATCGTACGCAATTCGCTCGCGATGATGGAGGCGAACCCCGAAGCATTCACTGAGGCGAGTGTTTGCTGTGGCTGTGGCGTTTGCGAGCTGACGGCTTGCTGTCAGGGCATCAGCCCGCGTCGAGTCTATCAGCAAGTGAAGGGTATTCTGGCGAAGAATAAGCTTCGCTATCAGCACAAGGGCGAACTTAAGGTTGACCCCAACCGTGATTATCGGATGCTGCCCAGTGACCGTTTTATGCAACGTATCGGTGTAGCACCGTTTGACACGGGTGTTCCTGAATTTATTCGTGACGGCTGGATGCCTTCGGTTATTGAATTGCCGTTGCGGCAGCATATCGGTGCACCCGCTAAGGCACTGGTTAATAAAGGCGACGCAGTGACCGTCGGTCAGTTGGTTGCCGAGGCGGATGGTGCTATTTCGGCAAACATTCACGCTTCTGTTAACGGTACGGTTGCGGATGTGACGGCATCTAAGATCGTCATCGCCGTTCAAGGTTGACGTTCTTGGGTAGAAAGGCTGGTTAAACAGTATGATTTATGCAGTAGGTGTTATTGAACTGAAAAGTATTCCCGTGGGCGTAGAGGCGTGCGATGATGCACTGAAAGCCTCGGGTGTGCGGCTGATTTCCGCGCATCCGTCCTGCCCCGGTAAATATGAGATTTTGATTACCGGCAGCATCTCCGAGGTGCAGACGGCTCTTGATCACGTCAAGATGAAGTTTGAAACGTACATCATTGACTGTACGCTGATGGGTCGCATTGACCAGACGGTTATCGAGGCATTGATGGGTGCTCAGCCCGAAGCGGAGCATGCGGCACTCGGTATTATCGAAACCTATTCCGGTGCCAGCATCATCAAAGCGGCGGATGCGGCGGTGAAAGCGGCTAAGGTGTCTATTGTGGATCTGCGCTTGTCCCGCGGTATGGGCGGTAAAGGTGTGGTGATGCTGACGGGTGAGGTTGGCGATGTCACCGCCGCTGTCGAAGCCGGTAGTGATTACGCGATCCAGAAGGGCCTGTTCAGCAGCAAGTCGATTATGGCGGCTCCTCACAAGGATCTGTGGGAGTATTTATAAGCTCTTTGGGAGGAAAGTATGACCACGGTTTATTTTATTCGACACGGACAAAGCACTGCCAATCTATCACAGTGTTTTGCCGGGTTTATTGACGTTCCGCTGACGGATCTCGGTCGTAAGCAAGCGGCCTGCACAGCGGAATTTATGGCTGATATTCCGTTGAGTGCGGTGTATTCCAGCGATTTGTCTCGTGCGTACGATACCGCTTGTGCGGTGGCGAGCAAGCACGGGTTAACGGTGCAGACCAACCCGCAACTGCGTGAGATTAACGGCGGTGCGTGGGAAGGTCGTCTCTTCGACGAACTCGTTGAGAATGAGGAACCGTATCGCTTGTGGATGCGCGAGATCGGCTCGGCGACCTGCCGCGACGGCGAAAGTGTGCGCGAGATGCAAAACCGTGTGGTAGAAGCGGTTGCGGAGATCGTTGCGAAACACCCAAATGAATCGGTCTGCATCGTTGCACACGGTACGCCGATTCGCGCGCTGACAGCTCTTTGGACCAATACACCGCTTCAGCTTTTGCATACCGTTCCGTGGGCGAGCAATGCTTCGGTAACAAAAGTGGAGTTTTCGTCGCCCCGAGAGGGTCACGTGGTTGCCGCGGATATACATGAACACCTAAAAGATATGGTTAGTCGACTTCCGGCTAATATATAAATATTGAACACCATCTTATGCAAATAAGATGGTGTTTTTCTGTATTTACCATTGAAATTTTTAAAGCGATTTGGTATAATGAAATGAGATATAGCCAGAGAGGAAAGAGCTGTAAAATGACGAGAAACATCACCGCCGAGGAGCTTGCTCTTCAGCGTCCGTTTCAAGAGAATATACGCACGTTTTACGCAGAACGGTATCCCGACAGAATGCCGTTGGCGTTTGTTCGCACCTTTGGTTGTCAGCAGAACGTCGCGGATTCGGAGCACATTAAAGGAATGCTCGCTGAGATGGGGTTTGGGTTTACCGAGAGCCCCGATGAGGCGGACGTGATTTTATTTAACACTTGCGCGGTGCGGGAGCATGCATCCGATCGCGTATTTGGTAACGTTGGTGCGCTCAAACACATAAAAAAACGCCGTCCCGACGTGCTGATTGCCGTTTGCGGCTGTATGGTACAGCAGGAACACGTCGCGAAGAAACTTCGTGAAAGCTATCCGTTTGTCGGCTTGGTATTCGGCACGCACGTAATTCATCGTTTTCCGGAACTGTTGTGGAATGCCTTGGGCAGACGAAAACAGTTGTCGGTCACGCCCGATAGCGATGGCGTTATCACCGAGGGGTTACCCGTGCATCGTGACGGCACGTTTAAAGCGTGGTTACCGATTATGTATGGTTGCAACAATTTCTGCACGTACTGTATTGTCCCGTATGTGCGCGGACGTGAGCGCTGTCGTCATCCCGATGAGATCCTTGCTGAGGCAAGAGAATTGGTGGCGAGCGGGTATAAAGAGATTACCCTGCTTGGGCAGAATGTCAATTCCTACGGTAAAGGAGAGAGCCACGGCGTTGATTTTGCCGAGCTTTTACGCAAGATTAACGCCATCGAAGGGGATTTTACCATCCGCTTTATGACCTCCCACCCAAAGGATGCCACACACGAGCTGTTTGACACGATTGCGGCGTGCGAGAAGGTATCACATCATTTCCATTTGCCGTTCCAGTCAGGAAACAATCGCATTCTCAAAGAAATGAACCGCCGATATAGCCGCGAGCAGTATCTTGATTTAGTAAATTACGCGCGAAAGGTGATTCCCGACATCTCATTTACCAGCGACGTCATCGTGGGATTCCCCGGCGAAACGCGCGAGGAGTTCGAGGACACTCTCAGTCTTGTAAAGGAAGTGGGCTTTACATCGCTTTTCACCTTTATTTACTCACCGCGTAAGGGGACACCGGCTGCTGAGATGTCCGATCCCATCTCGCTTGAGACGAAAACGGCGTGGTTGCAGGAACTGACTGCCTTGCAAGAGGACATCTCGGCGGAGCGATTGGCGGTGCTTGTTGGCACGACACGGCGCGCGCTGCTTGAGAGTGCCTGTGACGGGTATCTCGAGGCGCGTCTTGCGGATAACAGCGTAGTGCGGGTCGTCGGCGATGAGGCACTGATCGGCAAGCACGCGGCGGTGCGTATTACGGATGCGCGGAGTTGGATCATGACCGGTGATATTGTATCGGTCGAAGAATAAGTTTTAAGGAGATTTTATTATGGAAACGTTAGTTGCAATGGCCATTGATCTTGGCTGTCAGTTACAAGAGGACGAGCGATTTTTGGCTTTACAGAAGGCGCAGGAGGCGGCAGACGCAGATGAGGGTCTGCAGAAACTGATCGGCGAGTTTAATCTTAAGCGTCTGGCGATCAATGCCGAAGAGACCAAAGAGGAAGCCGAGCGTGATGCGGACAAGCTTCGCGAACTGAACACGGAGCTGCGCGATATTTATGCGCGCGTGATGGCGAACGATTGTATGATGGCGTATAATGATGCGCGCACGGCACTGGATGCGCTGGTAAATAAACTGCACGCGGCGATCTCGCTCGCAGCGCAGGGTCAGGACCCCAATCTTGCGGCGCAGGAAGGGTCTTGCTCGGGTGATTGCGGCAGCTGCGGCGGCTGCCACTAAGCAGTTATCGTTAAGAAACAGAAATTAACGTAAAGGACGGCAAAGGATCATGGCGCAAATGACTCCGATGATGCAGCAATATCTGCAGATAAAAGAGCAAAACAAGGACGCGATCGTGTTCTTCCGCTTGGGCGATTTCTATGAGATGTTTTTTGACGATGCGAAGCTCGCATCCAAAGAACTGGAGATCACGCTGACGGGGCGCGATTGCGGTATGCCTGAACGCGCGCCGATGTGCGGCGTGCCGTTCCATAGCTATGAGTCCTATGTTGCCCGTTTGGTTGCGAAGGGGTATAAGGTCGCGATTTGCGAGCAGGTAGAGGATCCTGCGCTAACCAAAGGGTTGGTTAGACGCGACATTATTCGCGTAATCACCCCCGGCACGGTCATTGAAGGCAGTATGCTCGACGAGAGTCGCAACAACTACCTCGCATCGCTGTATGCTGCGAGTGACGGCAAGGCATGCGGATTGTGCTTTTGTGATTGCTCAACCGGTGATATTCAGCTCACGTATTTAACCGGTGAGGATCTCGATCTGCGCATAAGTAATGAGCTCGGACGCTTTAATCCGAGCGAGATCATCGGCAATGCCGCTATTGCCACGAATACCGCTGTGCAGGAATTTGTCACCAAGCGTCTCGGACGAGAGATCGAGGTGCTGGACGAGGAGATGTGCGCGGTCTCGAAGTGCGAACAGACCATTTTACGTCAATACGCCGCCGAAGATAAATCGGTGACGTTGGAGAGCTTGCAATTGACGGACAAACCATCCGCGTTGTGTGCGCTCGGCTGTGCGCTGCAGTATCTGCTGTCGACGCAAATGAGCGGATTGGAGCGATTGGCCCCGCCGACGTTGTATTCCGATGCGCAGTTTATGAAACTCGATCTGACGGCGCGCCGTAATCTCGAGTTGCTCGAGACGATGCGCTCGAAGGAAAAGCGCGGCTCGTTGCTCGGTGTATTAGACCATACGCGTACCGCGATGGGCAAACGCTTGATGCGCGGTTGGATCGAACAACCTCTTATTAATGTTACGGCGATCACCCGTCGTCTCGATGCGGTCGAGGAACTGGTACGCGGACATCTCTTGCGTGGCGAATTGCGCGAACAACTCACGCACGTATACGATCTCGAGCGTATTATGACCCGCATTGTTTACGGCAGTGCAAACGCGCGTGAATTGCGCTCGCTTCAGCAAACCCTCGAATGTCTGCCGCCGATCAAAGAGGCGTTAGCCTCCTGTGGTTGCGCCGAGTTGACAGCCATTCAGCGCGATATTGACACTTTGGATGATATTTGTGGGCTGATCGCGGCATCCATTGTGGATGATCCGCCGTTCTCGGTGCGTGAGGGCGGGATGATCCGCCGCGGGTATCATGCAGAACTTGATGAGTTGTGCAGTGATATGACCGACGGTAAGGGGATTATCACGCGTATCGAAGCGAGCGAAAAAGAGAAGACGGGTATTAAGACACTGAAAGTCGGTTATAACCGCGTGTTCGGCTACTATATCGAGGTCTCGCGTATGTACGGTGATCAGGTTCCCGAACATTATATCCGCAAACAGACGCTTGCTAATGCGGAGCGATATATTACCCAGGAATTAAAGGAACTTGAGGCGCGCGTCCTCGGCGCACGTGATCGCTCGGTTGCGCTGGAATATCAATTATTCTGTGATGTGCGCAACAAGGTTGCGGCACAGTTGGATCGCATTCAACGTACCGCTGAGGCGGTTGCACGGTTGGATGTGCTGACGTCGTTTGCAGAGGTTGCGGTACGTCACAACTACTGCCGCCCCGAGGTGAACACGAGCGGTCGCATTGACATTAAGGCGGGACGCCATCCTGTGGTGGAGAGCCTCAGCGACACACCTTTTGTGCCCAATGATACCGTATTGGATAATGGGGACAACCGTGTCGCGATGATTACGGGTCCCAATATGGCGGGTAAATCCACTTTTATGCGCCAGACGGCACTGATCGTGCTGATGGCACAGATCGGCTGCTTTGTTCCCGCGCAGAGTGCGACGATCGGTATTGTGGACAGCATCTTCACCCGCGTCGGAGCATCCGACGACCTTGCCGCCGGTCAGTCCACTTTTATGGTGGAGATGAGCGAGGTTGCCTCTATTTTGCGTAACGCGACGGCAAACAGTCTGATCGTGTTCGACGAGATCGGACGCGGAACATCGACCTTCGATGGTATGAGCATTGCACGTGCGGTGCTGGAGTATGTGGCTAATCCAA
>JAZOCG010000011.1:0-3195 GCA_045596345.1 Acutalibacteraceae bacterium | reverse complement strand
ACATCCCTCCGCCGGTATTACCCGGATCAGGTCCTAGGGTTAGGCATTCGCCCTCTCAGCCGTGTTCTCACGTGTGTGACACACAGCACCCCTTGTTTGCTCTATCAAATTTTCGTGATGTGAGCTAACTAGTATTGCCCTACCACAACCAAGAGCATACGCTTTTCTTTCTCGTTTGTCAAGTGTTTTTTTGCACACGGGACTTGCGCCGAGGAAAAAAGTATGCTACACTAATAATATCTATGTAATAAAGGAGGGAGAACCGATGACGGATTACGGATGGAATGCTTCCGCACTGCGCGGGGTGTTTGCACTGCCGAATACGGTAGCGGACAGTTGCCTGTCGCTTGCGAATGCCGAACAGTTGCGGGTGCTGTTGTGGTTCTCCCGCCATCAGCCGCAATGGGACGCCGCCGCCTGCGCCGCACAGGTGGGGCTATCCGCCGACGAGTGCGAGGGTTGCCTGCGTTTTTGGATCGACAAGGGGATCATCGCCCCCGCCGACACGGCAACACCCGCCGCAACCGACACAGTCCCCCTGCCGCAGGCTCGCCCCGCGGCAGTCAAGCCTCTGCTTAAAGAGGTCATTCAGTATCAAAAACAACACCCCGAATTTACCACGCTGGTAGAGGCGGCGTCTGCCCGCCTTGGCAAGGCGATCGGGCACGGCGACACCGCCACCCTGCTGTACTTACACGATACCGTCGGGCTGCCGATGGAGGTTATCCTGATGGAGATCGCCTATGCGGTGTCCATCGGCAAGGGCAATATGCGGTATGTCGAAAAAATCGCGCTCGACTGGAGCGACCGCGACATCGCCTCTATCCCCGCCGTCGACGAGCATATCCGCTATCTTGAGGCGTGCCGTCAGGCAGGCGAAACGGTGGAAAAACTGCTCGCCGCCCCCCGCCCGCTCGGTGCGACCCAACAGCAGATGGCGGAGAAGTGGCTGTTCCAGTGGCAGTTCAGCGACGCGATGCTGCTCAAAGCGGCGGACATCACCCGCGACAAGATCGCCAAAATGACCCCGTCCTTCTATTCCTATATGGATAAGATCCTCGAGCGGTGGTTTACCGAGGGCATCGACCGGCTCGACAAGATCCCCGCCGAAAAGCCCGCTAAGAAAAAGGGTGCCGCCGCAACCAATCCCGAGAACAGCAGTCTGCATCTCGAAGAGTTTGAAAAAGATCTGTTGCGCTATCGCCCGAAGTTTAACAAATCGGAGAAATAACTTCCACAGGAGGCAATTCCTATGGCATACAACCCACACGTGGTGCAAGCTGCACGCGAACGGCTGGAGCAACGCCGCCAACAGGCTTCCAACGATGCCGCCGCTCTGCGCACCCGTTTACACACACAATATCCGCGTATCCGAGAGATCGAACAGGAACTGACCACCGCTCTGCCGGAGATCACCCGCGCCATTCTTGCGGGCGACAGCGAAGCTGTCGAGCGTACGCGGCAACAAAACCTCCGCCTGCAAGCGGAGCTCGCCGATATCCTGCTCATCGCGGGATATACACAGACCTCGCTTGAGCCGCAATACACCTGCCCGCACTGCCAAGACACAGGGTATGCAAACGGCAAGGTGTGCGCCTGCTATCAGCAGTTGTTGCGCGAGGAGGCTTGCCGCCATCTGTCCGGTCTATCCTCGATGAAGTTGACCGACTTTGATGAGATGTCACTCTCCTACTACAGTGACAAGGTCGACCCGCAGGTCGGCATCTCACCCCGCGAGCAAATGCAGGGGATTCTCGACTACTGCCGCGACTATGCCCGCGCATTCACCCTCGATGCACCCAGCCTTCTGTTGTTGGGTGCGACGGGCACGGGCAAGACCCACCTCTCCCTCGCTATAGCCAAGCAGGTAACCGAACAGGGCTATCAGGTAGTATACGGCTCGGTCCAACCGCTGCTTCGCAAGCTGGAAAGCGAGCATTTCGGTCGCGCCGAGGGGGACAGCGAGCATCAGCTCATCGACTGCGATCTGCTCATCCTCGACGATCTCGGGATGGAGTTTGACAGTGCCTTCACCCGCGTATGTCTGTATAACATCCTCAACGCCCGTCTGCTGGAGGGCAAGCCCACCATCATCAGCACCAACCTCAGCCACTCCGCGATCAGCGAGAGGTACGGCGAGCAGATCGCCAGCCGCATCACGGGCGGGTTTGAACCGCTGTTGTGTGTTGGGGAGGATATCCGTAAGCTTATCCGTCACCGCAAAATGAAATAAACCCACGGGAGGTTTTCTATATGGCTAAAATTTGTTTAGGTTGTTTAAACCCGCTGCCTGACGCAGACGAGGTCTGCCGCATCTGCGGCTTCTCCGCCGACTCGCGCAACCCTTCGTTTGCCCTCAAGGTGGAGAGCGAACTGCAAGGTCACTACGCCGTCGGGCGACTGGTACACGAGGGCAGTGACAGCCTGTTTTATCTCGGCTACGATAAAACGCTTAAGGAGCCCTGTTTCATTCAGGAGTTTTACCCCTCCACCATCTGCGAGCGACAAGAGGACGGACAGATCCTGCCCCTCGGCGGCTGTGAAACGCCCTATGCGGATTATCAAGTGAAATTCCATACACTGATGCGCGGTCTTGCCCGTGCAAAGGATCTGCCGAATGTCATTCCGATCTACGATATTTTCGAGGAAAACGGCACCTGCTATGCGGTGTCCGACTACTGCGCGGGAGAAACGCTCACCAGAAAGATCGAGCGCGCCGGCGGACGTATCCCGTGGCAGGAGGCACGACCGCTGTTTATGTCGCTGATGGCAGGCGTCGAGCAACTCGCAAGCGCGGGTATCCACCATCTCGCCATATGCCCCGATAACATCCTCGTGGGCGAAGACGGCAAGGCGCATCTGCGCGGTTTCTCCATCGCCGCCACCCGCCAGGTCGGCAGCGATCTGCAGCCCCGCCTCGCTACCGGCTATTCCGCACCCGAGCAGTATGCGTTTGACGGTCAGCTTGGTGAAGCGACCGAGGTATACGGTCTCGCCGCCACCGTCTTCCGCACCGTTACGGGCAACGAACCGCCCGCAGGTAACAACCGCGCGGAGGATTCCGACGACCTGTTTATGTCGGCGGAGGTCGCCGATGAACTGACACAGCAGGCGTGTATTGCGCTGTTTAATGCGCTGCAAGTCAACCCCGAGGACCGCACTCCCACCGTGGCAAAGTTCCGTCAGCAGCTGTCC
>JAZOCG010000010.1:0-2615 GCA_045596345.1 Acutalibacteraceae bacterium | reverse complement strand
GTGTAATAGTAGATACCGCGATCGGGATTACAGCAGGACGTGTAGCGGGTGATCTCCCAGTCATCCCCAACGGCACAGCACCCGCGCGGCTGCGCGACCGTGTCAAGAATGTGAAAGAATTGCCCGACGCTGTCCGCCTCGCTGTCACCGCTCACCGCGTTCATCCGCGCAAACGCCGCGCGCACAAAGCGGGACGGCGAGGAGAGATCCCCCGGTAGCCCCATCCCACCCATTCCACGACTGTAAGGGCGCAGATCAAGCGCGGGCGCGAAGGTATTGGGACGCTCACGCGGCGAGAGATGCTGAAAGTCGTTAAGGCGGTACAGTTGTTGTGGAAACGGCGGGTTGTTAGTCAGCACGCCGACGGGATTATCGTATACCTGTACCCCTGCCGTCGTCGCCTCGACGGTGATGCAGGCATCGCGGTCGGCGATCAGCCAGTGAAGCTCGGCGGGCGGCAGAGCGGGGGAGAACGCGGTATTGGTGATGCAGATGCGTGCAATAACCGCGCGCGCCTCGTCTACGGTGGCGCATTGTCGCAGGATCCACGGGATAAACTCAAACACTGCGACGTTGTCGTAACCGTGCGTCGGTGGGCGGTACGCGGCGTTGCCGACGAAGTTGAGCCCTGCCATCGCAAGCCCTTTTTCGTTGACCGCGTCGTAATAGAGCGGATAGCCGTCCGCCACGCTCGCCATCCCGACGACGGCGTAGCGGAGCGACGGGGTTTTGATGTGGCGAAAGCTGAATGGAAAATTTCGCGGTGTGACGACGATCTCCTCGCCGAAAGAGCGGTCATAGTCCAGCGTGCGTCCGAAATAACAATCGCGTGTTTTATAGGTCAGTGCGGTACACATACGCATCCCTCCAACAGTAGTGTATTCGGTTTGTGTCCGCATATGCAAAAAAGCCGCCCCGTCGGGTGACGGTGCGGCTAGGGCTCAACTGTTCACCCTATGCGATTTATTTTGCGGCGATGTCGCGCGCGACGTGAACGCCGCTGGCGGATGCGTGGGACAGCGAGTGGGTGATGCCGCTGCCGTCGCCGATGATGTACAGACCTTTGTAGCGGGATTCGAGGCGGTCGTTGACCTCAACCTCCATATTATAGAACTTGACCTCGACGCCGTAGAGCAGGGTATCGTCGTTTGCCGTGCCGGGGGCGACCTTGTCCAGCGCGTAGATCATCTCGATGATGCCGTCGAGGATGCGCTTGGGCAGGACAAGGCTCAGGTCGCCGGGGGTGGCGTTGAGTGTCGGGGTGATGAACGATTCTTCGATGCGGTTGGGGGTCGAGCGGCGTCCGCGGATGAGGTCGCCGAAGCGTTGCACGATGACACCGCCGCCGAGCATATTGCTCAGCCGTGCGATGGATTCGCCGTAGCCGTTGGAATCCTTAAACGGCTCGGAGAAGTGCTTGGCGACCAGCAGAGCGAAGTTGGTGTTGTCCGTCTGCTTGGCGGGATCCTCGTAGCTGTGCCCGTTGACGGTGATGATGCCGTTGGTGTTCTCGTTGACCACCGCGCCTTTTGGGTTCATACAGAAGGTGCGCACCATATCACCGTATTTCTCGGTGCGGTAGCCGATCTTACTCTCGTACAGCTCGTCGGTCAGATGGGCGAATACCGCGGCGGGCAGCTCAACGCGCACGCCGATATCCACGCGGGTGGACTCGGTGGGAATATGGAGGTCCTTGCAGACGGTTTCCATCCACTTGCTGCCGCTGCGTCCAACCGAGATGATACAGTCGGTGCAATGGTAGACGCCGCTCTTGCAGGTGATATCGTAGCCGATGTCGGCGACCGCCACCGCCTGCACGGGGGTGTCGAAATAGAAATCGACCTTGTCCTTGAGATCGGCATACAGATTTTCCAGCACCACGAAGTTGATGTCGGTGCCGAGGTGGCGCACCGAGGCATCGAGCAGATGCAGGTCGTTCTGAATGCAGACGGTCTTGAAACGCGTACCCGCGGTAGAGTAGAGCTTCGTTCCCTCGCCGCCGTAGCGCATATTGATCTCGTCGACGTACCGCATCAAGTCGAGTGCCTGCTTTTTACCGATGTATTCGTACAGTGTGCCGCCGAAATCGTTGGTGATGTTGTATTTACCGTCGGAGAAGGCACCCGCACCGCCGAAACCGCTCATGATCGAGCAGGTCGGACAGCCGATACAAGATTTTATTTTGTCGCCGTCGATGGGACAGCGACGCTTGTCGAGGGCGTGTCCCGCCTCGAACACCGCAACCTTAAGCTGAGGTTTGCGCTGAGTCAGTTCGTAAGCGGAGAAGATGCCGCCGGGACCCGCGCCGATGATGATCACGTCGTAGTTCATATGTGTTCCTCCCTATGAATGGTGGGGAATCGCTGTGCTTTGCGCGCAAATTGCACATACAAATAAAGTATAACATAACCGTTGGCATTTTGCAAATGAAAACAAAAGGAAAAAGCACCGCCCACAGGCGGTGCTTTTTGTACTTGGCTGTTACGAACTATTTAGATGCCACGTATGCAAAATCAGAAATTAGTTCATCGGTTTTTTTATCATATAATTGTCCATCTTTTGAATAAAAATGCGTATTTTCATCTGAACAGTTTATATTGACAACCGGATGGTAG
>JAZOCG010000009.1:0-9299 GCA_045596345.1 Acutalibacteraceae bacterium | reverse complement strand
TTACGGAGAAGGCTCTGAAGAAAGCAATGCAGGATTTAACAGGATACCTAGTTTAATACAATTGTGTAAATTATTCGAAGTTGTAGATACTAAAATTGGTTTGAAGTTTGACGAAGAGAAAATTGAGAATAGCCAAGCACTTGGTTTTACAAAAGAGTATACAGAAATAGAACTTAGACAAGCTGCAGCAGAAGAACGAGCACTTATAATAAATTCGACCAAAGATTTAGTTTCTATGTATGGTGAAGACGGAAATGTTATTGTTTCTGCTATAGTTCGAAACAGTTCTCTTCAAACCAAATTCAAACACAATTTAACTATACAACAGAAAGGAAAGTGTGTTGTTTGTGGTATGGAGCATAAGGAATTGCTTATTGGTAGTCATATAAAGTCGTCAGCTACAAGCGATGTCGTAGAAAAAATAGACCACAATAACGGACTCTTGCTGTGTTGTAATCACGATAAATTGTTTGATAGATATTTGATAACTTTTGATGCTAATACCGGAAGAATAAAGATTTCAAAAGATTTGACGGTGTCAGATATAAAGAGATTAGGTTTGTCAGATGATTTTTCATTGCCTGCAGAATTATTAACTGAAGAACGTCAAGGCTATCTTAAGCTGCATAATGCTAAATACGATGAAGTAGAAAACAACCGAAAACACAAATAATGAAAGTATAAAACTCCTTTGTTGACAGATAATAACAGTGTTATCAAATCAACAAAGGAGTTTTTATATATGAAAGCAACAGGAATAGTTCGTAGAATAGACGATTTGGGCCGTGTCGTTATCCCCAAAGAAATTCGCCGCACGATGAGGATAAGAGAAGGAGACCCGCTCGAGATCTTCACCGAAAAAGACGGGGAGGTGGTGTTCAAAAAATACTCCCCCGTCGGGGGGCTGTCCCCCTTCGCGGTGCAATATGCGGACGTGCTGTCCCGCGCCTGCAATATGACGGTGCTCATCTGCGACCGCGACCACGTCATCGCCGCCGCAGGTGCCGCCCGCAAGGAGTTCTACGAGCGGCGGGTGTCCGCCCAGCTCGACGAGGTGATGGAATCCCGTCAGGTGTACGTCACTCACGCGGGCGCGACCAACCGCCTGCAACCCGTCGAGGCGGTGAACCGCTATGCGGCGGTCGCCGCGCCTATCATCGTCGCGGGCGACATCACGGGGGTCGTGTGTCTGCTACAACCCGAGTCGGGCACCGTTCCCAGCGAGGGGGACGTGCGCCTCGCGCAGGTCGCCGCCGCCTTCCTCGGCAAACAGATGGAAGAATAACCTACAAAGCAAAACAGCCGACCGCGGTCGGCTGTTTTGTTATTTCTATACTTCTAATTGAGCCCCTGTGCGCCGACCTGTGCGAACAGACGCGCAACCGCCAGGCGCAACGGCGCGTTTTCGGGCTGTGCGAGTTCGGGATCGGCATCGAGGCGGTTCGCCGCGCTCATCTGCCCGAGCTGAACAAGCGGCATATCCGCCATCAGATCCGCCAGATGCAGATTCGGCAGACCGTGCTGGCGACTGCCGAAGAAATCCCCCGGACCGCGCATCTTGAGGTCCTCGTCCGCGATGCGAAAACCGTCCGTCGTCGCGCACATCACCTGCAAGCGGCGGCGGGTCTCCTCGCCGCTGTGGTCGGAAATGAGAATGCAGGTGGACAGATATTGCCCGCGCCCGACGCGCCCGCGCAACTGGTGCAGTTGCGCCAGCCCAAACCGCTCGGCGTTCTCCACCACCAATATCACCGCATTGGGCACGTCCACGCCGACCTCAATCACCGTCGTGGACACCAGAAGTTGGATCTCTCCTGCGGCAAATGCCGCCATTGTGCGTTCCTTTTC
Source organism: Acutalibacteraceae bacterium (assembly GCA_045596345.1). Lineage (GTDB taxonomy): Bacteria > Bacillota > Clostridia > Oscillospirales > Acutalibacteraceae > UBA5905. Next base: position 7,451 of record JAZOCG010000009.1, on the reverse strand, counting down.
CGACGGTTTCATCCGTCCGTGCAACAGCCCCAAACGGTAGCCACGGAATGGTCCTGACTGCAGTTTTTCAAACAGCTCGGTGGCGGCGGTGAGGTCACTCGGTTCCTCCCCCTCTTCCACCAAAGGACAAACGATATACCCCTGCCGTCCCTCGTCGAGGTGACGGCGAACATAGCCGTAGGCGCGTTCCCGTTTTTGCGACGAGATCGCAAAGGTCTGGATCGGCTGACGCCCCGGCGGCAGTTCATCCAGCACCGACACGTCGAGATCACCATACAAAATCAGCGCGAGGGTGCGCGGGATCGGGGTCGCGGACATCACCAGCATATGCGGGTTTGCCCCCTTGGCGGCGAGCGCGGCGCGCTGACCGACACCGAAGCGATGCTGTTCGTCGGTGATGACCAACCCCAGCCGTGCAAAATGTACGTGCTCGCCGATGAGCGCGTGAGTGCCCACGAGCAGGTCGATCTCCCCCGCCGCGAGCGCGGCAAGCAGTGCCTGTCGTTTCGATGCGGTGACCGAGCCTGTCAGTAAGGCGATACGCACGCGGTCGCCGAGCAGTTTTTGCAACGTTTCGGCGTGCTGTTCGGCGAGAATTTCGGTGGGTGCCATCATCGCCGCCTGCCAGCCGTTACGAATAACGGTATAGGCGACACCCGCGGCAACCGCGGTCTTGCCGCTGCCGACGTCCCCTTGCACGAGTCGGGACATCGGGCGTTCAGCAGCTAGGTCGCGCACACACTCGGCGATCGCCCTCGTCTGCGCGCCCGTCAGCTTAAACGGCAGATGGGCGGCAAAGTCCGCCGTGTGATCGGCGGTCACCCGTGCGCCCGTCACGCCGCGCGCGCGATTTTTCATCCGCAGTAGCCCAATCTGCAATAAAAACAGTTCCTCAAACACCAACCGACGGCGCGCGGTGTCCAGCGCGGCGGTGTTTGACGGGAAGTGCACCTCCCGCCACGCAGTCAGTTGGTCGCACAACCCGACCCGCTCGCGCAGATCCTGCGGCAAGCAATCGGGTGTGCCCGCCGCCTCAACGAGTGCGAGGGCTTGCCGCACGTTTAACTCGATCATTCGACTGGACAGCCCCTCGGTCTGTCGATAGATCGCGCGGATGCGCTCACCCGTGCTCGCCGCCTCAATGAGCGGCGACGACATCTCAAAATGCCGTCCGTTCCGCGTGACAGTGCCATACAGCAGCACCTCTTCGTCGCGGTGGATCTTCGCGGCGGCGTAACGGTTATTAAACAGCGTCACCTGAATGGTGTTCTCCCCGTCCGACACACGGAAACGGTAGAGTGTCATCCCCTTGCGTACGCGGTATTCCGTCGGTGCGGCGACCACCCATCCCTTGACACAGCAAGGCCGGTTCGGCATCGCCAAACTGACGGGGGTGACCTTCGACCAATCCTCATACGCACGAGGATAGTGCCGCAGCAGATCACCGACCGTGACAATATCCAGTTTTTTATACAGTTCGGCGCGCTTATTCCCCACGCCCTTGAGTTCGGAAATCGAGCGGTCAAGCACCATTGCGGCACACCCCCTTTTTTCTTTATTATAAAACATTGTCGTGGCGGTTGCAAGGATAAAAAACAACCACCCGCATAAAGCAGGTGGTTGTCGTTGTTCGGATTAGTCGCCCATCGAGTAGTTGGGGGCTTCCTTGGTGATGTGGATGTCGTGGGGATGGCTCTCCTTGAGACCCGCGCCCGTGATGCGGATGAATTGACCCTTCTCCTGCAGTTCGGAGATGGTCGCGCAACCGCAATAACCCATACCGGCGCGCAAGCCGCCCATCAGCTGATACACGGTATCGCTGAGCGGTCCCTTGTAAGGTACGCGACCCTCGACGCCTTCGGGAACGAGTTTCTTGTTATCCTGCTGGAAATAGCGATCCTTCGAGCCCTTCGCCATCGCGCCGAGACTACCCATACCGCGATAGACCTTGAACTGACGACCCTGATACAGTTCGGTGTCGCCGGGGGACTCCTCACAGCCCGCAACCAGCGAGCCGACCATCACGACGTTTGCGCCGGCGGCAAGTGCTTTGACCACGTCGCCGGAAAGCTTAATGCCGCCGTCCGCGATGACGGGAATACCGTATTTGGACGCCGCGCACGCCGCGTCATAGATCGCGGTGATCTGCGGCACACCGATACCCGCAACCACGCGCGTGGTGCAGATAGAACCGGGACCGATACCGATCTTAACAGCATCCGCGCCCGCGGCGATAAGTGCCTCGGTAGCCGACGCGGTCGCCACGTTACCCGCAATAACCGAGATGTGGGGGAACGCGGTCTTGACTTTCTCGACCGCTTTGAGGATGCCTGTGCTGTGTCCGTGTGCGGAGTCGAGCACCAGCACGTCGACCTGCGCCTCGACCAACGCCGAAGCGCGGTCCAGCACATCCGCCGTCGCACCGATCGCGGCGGCGCACAACAGGCGACCGCGCGCATCACGAGCAGAGTTTGGGTATTTCACCGATTTCTCAATATCTTTGATGGTGATGAGTCCGCGCAGCATACCCGCGTTGTCGACAAGCGGCAACTTCTCGATGCGGTGACGGGAGAGGATCTCCTTCGCCTCCTCCATCGTCGTACCGACGGGACCGACGACGAGATTATCCTTGGTCATCACGTCGCCGATGCGGCGAGTATAATCGGTGATGAAACGCATATCGCGGTTGGTCAGAATACCAACCAGTTTGCCGTCCACGCAGATCGGCACGCCGGAAATCTTATACTTGCCCATCAGCGCGTCTGCATCCGCGACCGTATGGTCGGGGGACAGAGAGAAGGGATTGACGATAACGCCGTTTTCTGAACGCTTAACCATATCCACCTGATCAGCCTGCGCCTCGATGGACATATTCTTGTGAATAACACCGATACCGCCCTCACGCGCAATGGCAATCGCCATCTGTGCCTCGGTGACCGTATCCATCGCGGCGGTCATCAAGGGGGTGTTGAGTGTCACATTCTTGGTCAGCTGGGTGCGCACGCTGACGTCCGCCGGCAGAATATCCGACGCCGCCGGAATGAGCAGCACATCGTCGAAGGTGAGACCTTCTTTTAAGAATTTTTCTCCCGCGTTCAGATTGACCATAGCGTTTCCTCCTCTAATATACTCATAAAATCATTTTGTGTATTTCTTTGTATTGTACCACGAACTACGTCGAATGACAAGCCTAAAATTGCAGAAAAAGCAAAAAATTTTACGGCATTATTCTGCACAGAATAATGCCGTAACCGCTAAAAGCTCTTCTGGTACTTTTTACCCGTAAATTTGGCCGCAAGAAACGCGCCGCCCTTGACAAACCAGTTGACCTTGGCGGTGTGCAACAGCGGTACGGTGGCGCAGTTGAGGGGATTGTTTTCCAGCCACACGTCGAACAGCAATTCGCTCACACGCCCAAAGAAGCGCGCGTGAAACGCCGTATACTGCGACGCATCTACACGCTGCTCAAGCTCGAACAAAATGTCAAACAGCCATGTGCAATACGCGTCGAGGTGATCCCGACGCAGGATAAACATATTGAACATATGCGCGCTTGTGCGCTTCTTGAGCCTTTCGAAGGCAGGGGTGTAGGACGGATATTTCTCCGCGATGATCTCTCCCGCGATGTCCAGCGGCTCAATATAGCTCGTATGCATATAGTGTGCATACAGATTTTCGATCACATAATGACGCCGCACGGGCAGAATGCCGTCACGTCCGTCAAGTAGTTTCTCCGCCTGCGCCTTGGTCAACACACGGGACAGCGGCTCTTTCCCACTCTTCGGATGCAGGGAAAAATGGCGACGGTAATGCGCCAGACCGATATAGTCGTCGGAAAGATTTTTCCACGCCCAATACAGCCCCGTCAGCTCACAAAACGTCGGGTTTTTGAGCGAGATGTTGTCACCGGTATTGTCGCCGACATACGGCAGCGGCTTTTTACCCTCTGCACCGACGTGCAGAGGCAGATACAATTCGTCCGCAGGCATCTCACTCTCCAGATGCGTGGCAACGATGACCTTGATGCTCATCCAATCGTCCTTCCCGACATCTCCAAAGCAGCCTCGACCACCTTGTCCATATCGTAGTATTTGTACTGCCCCAAGCGACCGCCGAACAGCACATTCGGCTCACTCTCGGCGAGCGCACGGTAACGCTCATACAGCATCTGATTCTTCTCATCATTCACAGGGTAATACGGGCGCATCCCGCGCGACCAGTCAGCGGGATATTCCCGCGTGATGACCGTCTTTTCCTGCTTGCCGAAGTCGAAATGCTTATGCTCAATGAGGCGGGTGAACGGCGTCTCGCGGTCAGTGTAATTGACCACCGCCACGCCTTGATAATTCGGGATGTCCAGCACCTCGCTCTCGAAGCGCAGGCTACGGTATTCCAACTCGCCGAAGCGATAGCCGTAATACTCGTCAATGCAACCGGTATACAGCACCCGATCCGCCAGACCGTCGAGTTCCTCTTTGTTGGCGAGATAGTCCATCCCGAGCCACACGGTGGCACCGTCGAGCAGCCGTTCCACCATCTTGGTATAGCCTTCGGTGGGAATGCCCTGGTAACGGTCGTTAAAATAGTTGTTGTCAAACGTGTACCGCACAGGCAGTCGCTTGATAATGAAGCTCGGCAATTCCTTGCAGGAGCGACCCCACTGCTTCTCGGTGTAGCCCTTGACCAGCTTTTCGTAAATGTCCGTGCCGACGAGCGAGATCGCCTGCTCCTCCAGATTCTGCGGCTCACCGTCGATCACGTCACGCTGGCGGGCGATCACCGCCTGCGCCTGTGCGGGCGTGGTCACGCCCCACATCGCGTAAAACGTATGCATATTGAAGGGGAGATTATATAACTCGCCGTTATAGTTGGCAATGGGGGTGTTAATATAGTGATTAAAATCCGCAAAGCGGTTCACGTATTCCCACACCGCCTTGTTCGATGTGTGGAAAATGTGTGCACCGTACTTGTGGACCTGAATACCTTCGATCTCCTGCGTGTAGATATTACCGGCGATATGATCGCTCTTATCCACCACCAAGCAGGATTTCCCGGCATCCATCGCCTGCCGTGCAAACACCGCACCGAACAGACCCGCACCGACAATCAAATAATCGTATCGCATGCTCTCTCCTCTTTTCTCATCAGCCCGCGCCGTCACCCGACAGCACGGCGGGTATGGTTTTAAAAATGATCTTAATGTCCGTCCACAGGCTTCGCTCTCGAATATACTTCAGATCCAGCTCAACCCATTCATCAAAGTTGATGTTGTTGCGCCCGCTGCACTGCCAATAGCAGGTCAGACCCTGTTTAACCAGCAGACGTTGACGTTGATAATCCGTGTACTGCTCAACCTCGGATACCAACGGCGGGCGAGGACCCACGATGGACATATCCCCGCGAAAGATGTTGAACAGCTGCGGTAACTCATCCACACTCGTGCGGCGAATAAAGTGACCGACCTTGGTAATGCGCGGATCGTTCTTAATTTTAAAGGCGGGTCCGTCCATCTCGTTGAACGCCGCGAGCTTCGCCAACATCTCCGGAGAGTCAGCATTGACGCACATACTGCGGAATTTATAGATCTTAAACGTCTTGCCGTTCTTGCCGACGCGCACCTGCGAATACAGTGCGGGACCGCCGTCACTGCGCACCGCGATGGCGATCACCAACAACAGCGGCGACAGCAGGATCAACGCCAGACCGGAACACACGATATCCAGCACACGTTTAAGAAAGTCATAGATAGGTTTTTTTGTCACTGTCATAACAAAAACTCGCTTTTCCTATTCTTAGCGCGACACGAGTGCCGTGCCAAAGCGTTTCGTTTATTGTCCGTCGACAGCCGAAGACTGCGTGTCATCGGCCGACGAATTCTCTTCGTAAATATAGTCGTGAAGCACCTGTGTGGCTACTTGCATATCATATCGCCACACCCAACCGTGTCCATCGCCCGCATTGCCGCCCTTGGCGTTACACTCCTTGGATGGGATGGTGAACTGATCGAAGGTCGGCGACACACTCACCGCCCAACGGGCAATGCTGAGCAATTCCTCGTTGGTCAGCGTGGTATGGCACATACCGAGCACCTGCCCGACAAGCGACGGGAACTTGGTCAGCGGCGTTTCCTTGACCTGCGTGAACATCGCCTCGAGCACTTCCTTCTGGCGGTTACCGCGGTCAATATCCGAGCCGCTGTAACGGTTACGGGAATACGCCAGTGCCTGCGCACCGCTCAGGCGCACAAAACCGGTCGTTGCGTTCTGATAGTCAAAGCCCAGTCGACGCAATTCGGGACCGTACTTGTTGTTCATCACGTTGAGCTCCGACTCGTTGACGTCGATCATAACACCGCCGATGTAATCGATCAACTTAACGAATTCAAAGAAATTAACGTACGCATAATCCGTGATGTTCATGCCGAAATTCTGGTTGAGCGTCTTGACCGCCAGCTTCGCACCGCCCCAACCGAAAGCGTGAGTGATCTTGCTCTGGTTGTGTCCGTCAATGGCGACGAGAGAGTCGCGCGCGATGCTGGTGAGCTTGATCTTGTTGTTAATGCGATCAACGGTAAGAATGATGATCGCATCGGAACGACCGGATTCAGTATCTGAACGGCTATCCAAGCCAAACAAGGCAATATTCTGCACCTTGTCGGAGTGCGGCAGATCGGAGTTGACCGCGATGTCGCCCTCGCTCAGCTCGCTCTCGCGATGGATATTCCCCATCAGCGACGCACCCCAGGTGACCACAACGATCACCAGTGCCAGTACCACCGCACCCAGCGAAGACAGGATGCCGATAAGCCACTTCTTTTTAGTTGAAAGCCCTTTACGCTTGGCTCCCTTCGCACTCAGGCGAACCTGCGTCGGTTCTTTTTTATCCGCAGCCTTCGTCGAAGTCCCGCACCAAGGACAAACCTTTTGCTCTTTGTGTATTCTCTTTCCACATTCCGAACAGCGCATACGACTATTCCTCTTTTCTTTAACGTGACAGACAACTATTACTAAGTTTCCTCGTTTACTGTAAAATACTCGTCAAAATGCCGATTGGGCATAAAAGGGTATATTACAGATGGCATTATAGCATACGGTGGTGTTTTTGGCAATCATTTTTTCCTTTCTTGTCGCAATGATTACAAAACTGTAACTTTTTATCGCCTTTAAAAACTGCATAAAAAAAGCAGCAAAAGACAACGTACCTTTTGCTGCTTTCTTACGCTTATTCCGTCGGCGTGTCCAGGTCTGCACCGTCGAATAAATTCCACGGATATTCCACGGGGGGCGGGCAGGCATTGTCCACCGCCACACCCGTCAACGGATGGCGAAACGCCAGATGATACGACCACAAACCCAGCCCGCTGAGCTTTGGAGCGGCAAGACCGCCGTATTTTTCGTCTCCGAGAAGCGGCAGCCGCCGTGAGGAGCACTGCACGCGGATCTGGGGGGTGC
>JAZOCG010000008.1:0-4689 GCA_045596345.1 Acutalibacteraceae bacterium | reverse complement strand
TAAAGCCGCCCGCGCGATGGGCATGCCGTACCCCGGCGGTGTGGCACTCGACCGCCTCGCCGAGGAGGGAAACGACCGCGCGTATGCGTTGCCGCGCCCCCACGTCGAGGGCAGTCGGTACGATTTCAGCTTTTCGGGACTGAAGACGGCGGTGCTCAACCGCCTGCACAACGCCGCACAAAAGGGCGAGGAAGTGAACAAAGCCGATCTGGGTGCGTCGTTCCGCCGCACCGTCACCGAAATGCTGGTGGATAATACGATGCTCGCCGCTGAGGATCTCGGGGTGAACACCATCGTGCTCGCAGGCGGTGTCGCCGCCAATGCGGGACTGCGCCGCGGAATGGAAAAAGCCTGCGCCGAGCGGGGGTATACCCTGTATCTGCCACCCTTGTCGCTGTGCGGGGATAACGGCGCGATGGTCGCCGCGCAAGGATATTACGAACTGCTCGCGGGCAACACCGCGGGCGTAGACCTCAACGCCGTCGCGAGCCTGCCCATCACCGCGGATAATCGGTAGGAGGAGAACGGTATGCAAACAAAACTGCCGCGTGAGAAACTGACGAAAAAGCATATTCGAAAGGATATAAAAAACCTTTTTGACGGTGGCATAATGGCCATTGGGGTTTTTGGATTGGTGATTTTGCCGCTTTGCATTTTGGCTTTTAATATCGACTGTCGGTTGGCGAGAGGTGAGGCCGGCAACGCGACGCTGTGGTTTAGCGTGCTGATGCTTGCGATGGCGGTCGTGATTTTGGTTCTTTTAATCTGGTGTACGGTTAGGCTGTTCCTTCTGCTGTATAAAGAACAGTATACCATTATGACCGCCCCTTTGGTTGACAAGAAAGAGGGAGTCGGAACACAATACATCAAAAGAATTTTTGCGCGACCGTATCGATTGTATTTCCCGCCGGATAAAGAATATGCGCTCGGCATCCGCAATTACGAATGGTCTGAAATGTATAACCTGACCGAGGAAGGGGCGTATCGTTACTCGGACATCGGCGATGAGTTTTACCTTGTGGTGGATAAAAGCGGAAAAATATTGGTTGCCTATAATAAAAAACTATTCGAACTACAAGAATAACAAAAAGGAACGCTCGTGTGTGAGCGTTCCTTTTTGGCTTTGTATACCGATACGGGCGATTCGTGAATCGCCCCTACAACGTATTCGCAAACGTTGTGCTTGATTACACCTTTTCCTTATGAAATCCATCGGGCCAGAGCGTCAGCAGGTGGTCGAAGCCCGCTTGTTTGATCAGCTCCACCGCGAGTGGGAACGCGCAGTCGATGGATTCGGCGGCGTGGGTGTCCGCGCCGAGGATGACCTCGCCGCCCAGTTCGCGCAGACGGCGCAGCAGGAAATCGGCGGGGTAGGGGCGGTCGCGCCATTTGCGGGAGATGGCACCCGTGTTCACCTCGACGACGGGGCAAACCTTGACCACTTTTTCCAGTGCATCGAGCGCGATGCGCTGATATTCGGGGTCGTCCTCGTCCATCAGGCTGAATTTGGTGATCACGTCAAAATGTCCGACGATGGTGGGCTTGCACCGCGTGATGTGCCTGACAACGGTGTCAAAATACGCCTGTGCAAAGGCGAGCTTATCGCCGCCGAACTCGTTGTTGATGCAGTTGAGCTGAATATCCCGCGCGTGATCGATGGCATACACGTTATAATTGTACATCAGATAGTGCACCGAGCCGAGATAATAGTCAAGCTCCTTTGCAAAGGTCATATCCGAGTCGTAGTCCAGCTCCAGACCGCGCATAATCGTGATCTTGTCGGCGTATTTCTCTTTGAGGCGGTTCAATTCCGCCAGATAGGCGGGATACTGTTCCGTTTTCATACAATACGACTGATCACAGGGGGTGTCGCTGTGGTCGGAAAAGCCGATGGCGGGCATCCCGCGCGCGATCGCCGCCTTGACCATCTCTTCGGGCGTGTTTTTGCCGTCGGAGAAGGTCGTGTGGGTGTGATATCCGCAGTAGTTCATAGTGAAGACCTCCCAACAGGGTGTGAAATCAAGCCAAGCCTCCCTAGTGTAAAGGGAGGTGGCTCGCCGTAGGCGAGACGGAGGGATTGTTTTTCAAATCCCCTCAGTCGCCTAACGGCGACAGCTCCCCTTACATATTCTTAAGGGGAGCCTTTTTCGCCACCAATCATAGCACATTCCGTCGAAAAAAACAAGGTGTGTGAGAATCTTTTCTTTACATTTTATGCGGATGGTGGTATACTGACCGTTGAATTTGAGGAGCGTGAATATGTTGAAAGAGTTTTACTTACAGCCGAAGCTGATCTCGGCAATGAAAGGGTATACCAAAGCGCAGTTTGTTGACGATCTGATCGCGGGTCTCATCGTCGCGATCATCGCGCTGCCGTTGTCCATTGCGCTGGCACTCGCCTCGGGCGTTGAGCCCGCCTGCGGCATTTACACCGCCATTGCGGCGGGCTTTGTGGTGTCGCTGCTCGGCGGCAGCCGCGTGCAGATCGCGGGTCCCACCGCCGCGTTTGCCACCGTGGTGGCGGGGGTGGTCGCCACACAGGGGATGGACGGCTTGTTCCTTGCCACCGTGATGGCGGGTGTGTTGCTTATTGTGATGGGCGTGTGTAAACTCGGCTCGCTCATTCGGTTTATTCCGCTGATGATCACGGTCGGCTTTACCGCCGGAATTGCGGTGACGATCCTCGTCGGGCAGATCAAGGACTTCTTCGGCTTGACCTACGCCGCCGGCGTGCGCCCGATCGAAACGATCGAGAAGGTCGAAGCAAACCTTGCCGCCGCGGGCACGTTCAGCTGGCAGGCGTTGGTGGTGGGTGTCGTGTGCTTGGCGATCCTCATCGTTTACCCGAAATTTGAAAAGCGCGTGCCGCCGTCGCTCATCGCGGTGGTGGTCGGTGCGTTGATGGTCGCGTTTATCCCGTCGTTTGATACGGGCGTATACACCATCGGTGATCTCTACACCATTCCCGCAGGCTTGCCGAAGGTGGACTTCGCCGGAATGGATCTGAGCGTCGATAAGATGCTCGCCGTCCTGCCCAACGCCGTCACCATCGCACTGCTCGCGGGCATTGAGTCGCTTCTTTCCTGCGTGGTCGCGGACGGCATGGTGGGGGGCAAGCACAATTCCAATGCGGAACTTGTTGCACAAGGTGTTGCCAACATCGCGTCGGTGTTTTTTGGCGGTATTCCCGCCACGGGCGCGATCGCCCGCACCGCCGCCAACATCAAAAACGGCGGACGCACCCCTGTCGCGGGTATGGTGCACGCGGTGATCTTGCTATTGGTGCTTCTCGTGCTGATGCCGTATGCCGCGCTTATCCCCATGCCGACCATTGCGGCGATCCTGTTTGTAGTCGCGTACAATATGAGCGAGTGGCGATTATTCGTTAAGATCGTCAAGACCTCTCGGTGGTACGACACGGTGATCATGGTGCTCACCTTTGTGCTGACGGTGGTGTTCGATCTGGTGGTTGCCATCGTCGCGGGTATGGTGCTTGTCGGTGCCGTCGCGCTGGTCAAAAAGTTTGCGAAAAAAGCAAAATAAGAAAATGTGGACGGACACGATCTTGTGTCCGTCCGTTTTTTGTAGTATGTTACCATTTTATATATACCAAAACGCGCTGTCTTGCCATCTCGCACAAAGTTTCGTAAATTAGCAAAATTTTAACAATTAGGTCTTGCAAAAATTGACACTTTGCGGTTATAATGATACTTGTGAAGAAACGGTATTTTCATATTGTTTCACCGAGGGCGGTTTCACGCCGCCGAAAAGGCGAAAGGAGATTTCAACTATGACCAACAACAAAACTGTTCTGGCGTGGCTGGACGAAATGAAGGCTCTGCTCACCCCCGACAACATCGTGTGGGTGGACGGCTCTGACGAGCAGCGCGACGAGCTGCGCCGTGTGGCTGTCGAGCTCGGCGAGCTCGAGAAGCTCAACGAGGAGAAACTCCCCGGTTGCTATCTGCACCGCACCAACCCCAACGACGTGGCGCGTGTGGAAGACCGCACCTTCATCTGCACCTCCACCAAGGAGATGGCGGGTCCCACCAACAACTGGTGCGATCCCAAAGAGATGTACGAGAAGCTGTATAACATCGCTCGCGGCAGCTACAAGGGTCGCACGATGTATATCATCCCCTATTCGATGGGTCCGATCGGTTCCCCGCTCGCGAAGATCGGCGTGGAGATCACCGACTCCGTCTACGTCGTTCTGAACATGCTCATTATGACCCGCGTGAGCAACGAGGTGTGGGACGTGCTGGGCGACAGCAACGACTGGGTGCGCGGTCTGCACTCCCGTTGCGACGTTGATCCCGAGAAGCGTTATATCTGCCACTTCCCTGAGGATAACACCATCATTTCCGTGAACTCCGGCTACGGCGGAAACGTGCTGCTCGGCAAGAAGTGCTTTGCCCTGCGTATCGCGTCCTTCCAGGGCTGGAAAGAGGGCTGGATGGCGGAGCATATGCTCATCCTCGGTCTGCAGAATCCCAAGGGCGAGGTTCACTACATTGCCGCCGCGTTCCCCTCTGCTTGCGGCAAGACCAACCTCGCGATGCTGATTCCCCCCGAGTACCTGCGTAAGAAGGGCTACAAGGTATGGACCGTCGGCGACGATATCGCGTGGATGCGCATCGGTGAGGATGGTCGCCTGTACGCCATCAACCCCGAGAACGGTTTCTTCGG
>JAZOCG010000007.1:0-3383 GCA_045596345.1 Acutalibacteraceae bacterium | reverse complement strand
GACGGTGGAGCAGGTAGCGAATGAGCTCGGCGTGGTGGTTGAGATCATCCCCGATACCGACGGCGCGACGCTGTTCGCCGCGCTGGTGAATGAACAAGAAACGAAAGGAGAGGACAGCCATGGCTAAACCCGTTGTGGCGGGGGTAGGTCGCCCGAATCGGGGCAAATCCACCTTGGTTAATAAACTCATCGGACAGCGGCTGTCCATTGTAGAGGATACCCCCGGTGTCACCCGCGACCGCATTTTCGCGGACTGCGAGTGGCGAGGACGTACCTTTATGCTCGCGGACACGGGCGGTATCGAGCCGAAGAGCGACGATATCATCCTGTCGCAGATGCGCCGTCAGGCACAGCTTGCCATCGAGCAGGCGGATGTTATTATTTTGGTGACCGATCTGCGCACGGGTGTCACCGCCAACGATCAGGATGTGGCAGCGATGCTGCAAAAGAGCGGCAAGCCCATTGTGTTGTGCGTTAATAAATGTGACACCCCCGGCACGCCGCCGGTGGAGTTTTACGAATTCTATAACCTCGGGCTCGGCGATCCTATCGCGGTGTCCTCGGTACACGGTATGGGCACAGGCGACCTGTTGGATGCCGTGTTCGAATATCTCCCCGAAGAGGACGAGACAGAGGACGAGCCCGATATTATTCACGTGGCGGTCATCGGTCGCCCCAATGCGGGTAAATCCTCGCTTATCAACTGCATCGCGGGTGAGGAGCGCAGTATCGTCTCCAACATCGCAGGCACAACGCGTGATGCCATCGACACCCGCATCAGCAACGAGCATGGGGACTTCATCTTCATCGACACCGCGGGCCTTCGGCGTAAGTGCCGCGTGGACGACGCGGTGGAGAAATACTCCGTCCTGCGTGCCGAAATGGCGGTTGAACGCGCGGATGTTTGCGTGATTATGATCGACGGCGTTGAGGGTTTCACTGAGCAGGACAGCAAAGTGGCGGGCATCGCTCACGAAAAGGGTAAGGCGTGTATCATTGCCGTCAATAAGTGGGATGCCGTCGAGAAGGACGATAAGACGATGGATCAGATGCGCAAGAAGCTAATGAACGATTTTTCGTTTATGCCGTATGCGCCCTTCATCTTCCTGTCCGCCAAGACAGGTCAGCGGGTCGATCGGCTGTTTGAGCTGATTAAATTCGTCAGCGAGCAGAACGCGATGCGCATCTCCACAGGCACGCTCAACGACGTGCTCGCGCTGGCGACCGCGCGTGTACAGCCGCCGACGGATAAGGGCAAGCGTCTGCGCATCTACTATATGACGCAGGTGTCGATCAAACCGCCGACGTTTGTGTTCTTTGTCAATCGGATGGATCTGTTTCATTTCTCGTATCAGCGGTATCTGGAAAATCAGCTGCGTGAAACGTTTGGTTTAGAAGGTACACCGGTGCGCTTTGTCATCCGCGAAAAAGGGGACAGGAGCACCAAGTAGGCATGTTCGGAGGTCTTGCAGTATGACAGCATTCTTTACAGACAGTTGGGCGGCACTGTTGCTTGCCGTAGTGATTAGTTATGTGCTCGGCAGTGTCAACTGGGCGATTCTCGTCACCCGCTGGTTTACGCATAAAGATATTCGTTCCTTCGGCAGCGGTAACGCGGGCGCGACGAATGTGTTGCGCTCACAAGGCACATTGCCTGCGGTGCTGACCACCGTCGGTGATTTGGTGAAAAGTGTGTTCGCGGCATGGTTTGGCGGATGGCTACTTGTAAACGTGCATCTTACAAATGCCGCGTTTGACGAGCAAACATTGGTGCTTATCGGACGGTATGTCGCGGGATTCTGCTGTATCATCGGGCACGTGCTGCCGGTGTTTTACCGCTTTCGCGGAGGCAAGGGCGTGCTCACTACGCTCGGGATGTTCCTTGTCGCGGATTGGCGTGTCGCACTGTTGTGCTTGATACTGTTTGTTGCGATCGTCGCTGTCAGCCGTCTGGTTTCGCTTGGCTCGGTGATTGCGATCGGGTACGGTCCGTTGCTGGTGTTGGTTTTGCATGTTTGGGTGGACAATATGAACCTGCCAATGGTGATATTTACTACGGTGATGACGGCTGCTGTGGCGACTGTTATCGTCGTAAAACACGCGGACAATATTAAACGTCTCGCTGCGGGCAAGGAGCGTCTGCTCGGCGATCGCTCGTGAGCCGAAGGACGTGCGCTAGCCGTTTAATCGTCCGCTGTGCTCCGAGACCGAGACCCATTGGATAAAATGCGTGGTAGAAAGGGAGTGACAACAAGTGAAACGCGTACCGCTGATCGCGGCGATCAATGATCTGTCCGGTTTTGGACGTTGTTCGCTGACTGTTGCGATCCCGATTCTGTCCGCGATGGGGTATCAGGTGTGCCCGATGCCGACGGCGTTATTATCGGCGCACACGGGCTATCCTAACCCGCAGGTGCGGGAGTTTACCGCCGATATGGGTGCGTTTTTGGCACATTGGGATGAACTGTCGTTGTCCTTTGATGCGGTGTACAGCGGCTTTTTGGGGGATGCCGCGCAGGTGGGCATTCTTGAGCCGTTTATGCGCGAGCATAAAGCGTACGGAGCCTTGTGCGTGGTCGACCCTGCCATGGCAGATCACGGAAAACTGTATGCAAGCTGTACGCCCGCGTTAGTAAAGGAGATGCGCCGTTTGGTCGCCGTTGCCGATGTGACCACACCCAACCTGACCGAGGCGTGTCTGCTGACGGATGTGCCGTATGCGGATGTGGTCAATGAGGCGGGAATGTCGAATTGTAAGCACTTACATACTCTTGGTGAGCGTCTTCTTGCGCTCGGCTGTGAAGCGGCGGTGATTACCGGCGTGCACACCGAGGAGGGGATGCTGGAGAACTGGGTGTTTGAGCGTGGGTGTGAGGCACAGGCTGTGCGCACACCGCGCATCGGTAAGAATTTCGCGGGTACAGGGGACGTGTTTTCCTCGGTGTTGTGTGGCGAATTGCTGCACGGCACGCCACTGGTCGCGGCGACCGAGCGCACGGCGGCGTTTGTTTGCGAGGTGACGGCGTACACCGCCGAGGCGGATACGCCGACGCAGGACGGCGTGATGTTCGAGCCGTTTTTGGGACGTTTGAGCGGGCGAGAGTAAGAATTGCAATAAAAGGTAAAAAACCACTTGACATCCGTCTGTTTTGTGGTAAAATACTATTCGTGGTCGGCGAGATGCCGCGATATGGGCCTTTAACTCAGTTGGTTAGAGTAGCCGGCTCATAACCGGTCAGTCCCGGGTTCGAGTCCCTGAAGGCCCACCAGTTCACAACGCGGACGGTTGTCCGCTTTTTATATAGGGGTATAGCTCAGTTGGTAGAGCAGCGGTCTCCAAAACCGCGTGCCGAGGGTTCAAGTCCTTCTGCCCCTGCCAAAGC
>JAZOCG010000006.1:0-3520 GCA_045596345.1 Acutalibacteraceae bacterium | reverse complement strand
CCGCCAACGCCGACTTTACCATCAACGCCGTCTTTACCATCAACGCCGTCTTTACCGTCGACACCGTGATTACCGTCAACGCCGACTTTACCATCGGCGCCGATGGCGTTGCCCAGATTGAGGGTGGTATCATCCGAAAGGGTAAGCACTAACTGACCCTCGCTGTTGAAGGACGCGGTCTTGATCCCAACGATATCACTCTGCGCCAGCTCGTTGAGCGCAGCCGTCCATTCGGCTTCACTGCCCTCATATCCGGCATCGACCGCAATGTCATACGCCGACTTCCCCGAAAGCGAAGTCAGCCACTCCTGCACCGTGCCGCTATACCCGTTTGCCAGTGCCAGTTCATAGGCAGACAGCCCATTCTTGACCGTTGTGGAGACGGACAGCCCTTCTCGGTCGTGGACAAACTTTGCCGCGCCGAAGGAAGCGCCGATCATCAACACAACCGCCGCTGCTACGGCAAGAATCTTTTTGAGAATGGTTTTTCCTTTCAAATGAAACACTCCTTATAAAATAAATTCAGCGGATGAAAAAGCTTTGCTTTGCCTCATCATTCCCAAACATTATATAACACGAAACAAAAAATGGCTTATGCTGACAGCATAGTTGAAAAATTTTGTCGAATATGGTATAGTATTACTATAAGACGACAAAAGGATGAGGATCAATGAGCAAGGACACGTCAAAAATCGTTGAGGAACTGGCGCTTTGTGCGGATTTCAACACGTTTTACAATGAAAACAAGGACTATATGGTCTCAAGCACGCTCTCGGAATTGCTCGAAGCGTTGCTTAAAGGTAAACAGCTCAAAAAATCGCAGGTCATCAGAAACGCCGAGCTGTCCGAGGTGTACGGCTATCAGATCTTCTCGGGTCTGCGCGTGCCTGAGCGCAAGAAACTGCTCTGCCTCGCCATCGCGATGTCGCTGAGCGTCGACGAGGTGCAGAATCTGCTCAAAAGCGCGGGGTATCCCCTGCTGTATGTAAAGCATCCGCTGGACAGTGTCGTTCTCTACGGCATCTGCAAGCGGCTCTCGGTCGCCGAGATCAACAATCTCCTCTTCGAATACGATCTGGAAACGCTGGGGTAACACACGATGAAACACTGTCCGTTTTGCGGGGCAAAAATTGAAGACAGCGCGCGTTTCTGCCTGTACTGTATGTCCTCATTGGACGAAAAGCAGGTGTGGCAGACACCGCGGCGGCACATCCGACGGTGGCAGGCTTGTCTTGCCGCCCTTTGCGCGTTTGCACTGTCAATGGAGGCCGTGCACCTCTCCTTAAACAAGCTGCCCGTCAGCGCGCCGATCGGGAGCGCGGAATCCTCGGCGCCCGAGCATAGCACAAGCTCATCGGATGAGCCATACACCGGTACGACCTCGATTGTCACCAATCCCGTGACAACCTCCATCGTGACAAATCCCGTGACAACCTCCATCGTCACCAATCCCGTTACTACTTCTATTGTGACTAATCCGCGAACCACTTCTATTGTCACGGGCAACCGTACAACTTCAATCGTCACGAACCCCGTCACCACCTCTATCGTCACCAACCCTGTCACGACCTCGATCGTGACAAACCGCGTGACAACCTCTATCGTTACCGAAGCCGCCACGACCAAGACGAGTGAATCTACCGCTTCACGATCGTCAAATACTACAACCGAACGCGGCACAACAATCACGCCGACGATCTCCACTACACCTACGTCCACGACCACGTCTACATCCACGACCACGTCCACATCTACGTCTATGTCTACGTCCACGTCCACAAGTACAACAACCACAACCACAACCACGACCACAACCACCACAGGCGGCACCCGCATACCGCTGGAGCTGAAGCCCTATCACCCTCAGCCGGGCAGACGACTCTACGTAAGAGACGGTAACTGGTATAGTGCCGGTGGCAATGAATGGTTCCAAAAGTATTACGAAGAAACCAAAGACCTGTATGTCGAGATCGTCGGCGTGAGCTGCTATTTGGCAAAACATAAGTGGTTTTCATATTCGCTGCCCTATATGGACATCGTGCTCTATAATCCTTCTTCGGAATACGAGACATATGCAGGCAGCAGAATAGAATTTGAATTATATGATCAAAACGGAGAATTCGTTAAATACCTTTCGGCACGTTTAGACGCAATACAGCCTAATAGCTTCGGCATAAAGACGCTAGAAATGACGGAGTATTACGATTACACCTTCGTCATTCCCGAAAAGCAATACGGTGGGATTGCATTTGTGCCAATCGGTTCACAAGACGCTTATGGAAGGCCAATATAGCCATCATCCTATTTTCACCATAAGGAGACGCTTATGACACGGGCAGAGTATATCGACAAGTTAACGGTGACCTATCAGGTCGTCCACACGCTGGCGGATAAGAACGACTGCCGCGTGCTGCACCTGCGGCATCGGGAACTGGGCAAAGACCTCGTCTTGCGCAGTTTTCCCGCACCGATCGCCGCCTATGAGACGCTGTGCGGCTTTCGCTGCGAGCACCTGCCGCTGGTCTACGATGCGATTGCCTTGAACGACGGGCAGATCGTGCTCGAGGAATACATCGACGGCATCACCATCGCCGACGCGATGCAGAGCGAACGTTACCACTACAGAAGCGCAAAGAAGGTGCTCGCCGCCATCTGCGATGCGCTGAGTCTACTGCACAAACACGGGCTGGTGCATCGGGACATCAAGCCTGAGAACGTGATGGTAGCATCCGACGGGCGTGTGGTGCTCATCGACCTCAACGCCTCGCGGCAGGTGTCCGCCGCAAGCAAGGATACCAAAATAATGGGGACGGTGGGCTACGTCTCGCCGGAGCAGCTCGGCATCGCGCAGAGCGACGCGCGCACCGACATCTATGCCGCCGGTGTGCTGCTCAACGTGCTGCTCACCGGCAAGCACCCGAGCGAGCAGATGGCAAGCGGACGCGCGGGACGCATCGTGCGTAAATGCACCGCCGTCAGCCCCGACGAGCGATATCAGTCCGCTGAAAAACTGGCAAACGCGTTATAAAAAAACAGCACCCGTGCGGGTGCTGTTTTTGTGATTGTGGAGTTGTAACCACCGAAGTTCGGCAATGCCGAACTTCTATTGTTTCCCCTTGCGCGTCTAAACAACCCGCATTTCGCCTTTCGGCGAAAACAGGCAAACAAGTGGTGTCTCTTCCTCTAACCCAGCCCAGCCACGCAAAAAGGACACCCTCGCGGGTGTCCTTCGCGTGGCTGGGCTGGGTGGAGTTGAACCACCACGGCGTGAGTCAAAGTCACGTGTCCTACCGCTAGACTACAGCCCAATATCGTAACCGCACAAGGGCGGTTGTTTGTTACATAACAGGGACACTCGCAAGCAAGTGTCCCTGTTTTTTGTGGGGTGGGAGATGGGATTCGAACCCACGATCTTCAGTGCCACAAACTGACGCGTTAGGCCAACTACGCTACACCCACCATATTGGCGCGCCTGAAGGGACTCGAACCCCTGGCCCCCTGCTTAGAAGGCAGGTGCTCT
>JAZOCG010000005.1:0-2433 GCA_045596345.1 Acutalibacteraceae bacterium | reverse complement strand
GTATTTGTAAAGGATGATTCCCCGCCCGCCGCGGCGGTCGCACATTTGCTTTAGAAAATTCAAAGTTTATTTACCCTTTCACGCAAACGTTTTGTTATACTGTTCTAAACAACGACTGTAGGAGGTTTTTATGAGAACTGTACGCAACCTGAACACCGGCTGGGTGTTCAACAAACAGAGCGACATCCCCGCCACACTGCCCTCCGACTGGGAAGCGGTCAGCCTGCCCCATTCCTGGAACGCCATCGACGGTCAGGACGGCGGTAACGACTATTTCCGCGGTACGGCGATCTACGCCAAAACGCTCACCAAAGCGGATCTGCCCGAAGCAGAGCAGATCTATCTCGAGATCCGCGGTGCAAACTCCTCCGCCGACGTGTATCTCAACGGCGAGAAGCTCGCTCACCACGACGGCGGTTATTCCACCTGGCGCGTCAACCTCACCGATGCGCTGGGCGAGGAAAACCTGCTCGCCATCGCAGTGGACAACAGCCCCAATGACACCGTGTATCCCCAGATGGCGGACTTCACCTTCTACGGCGGTCTGTACCGCAACGTCAACCTCATCGGCGTGGCGGGATCCCACTTCGACCTCGACTATTACGGTGCGCCCGGCATTGCGGTCACACCCACCGTCGAGGGCAAAAATGCCACCGTCAAAGTGGACACGTATCTAACCAATCTCAAGGAAGGTCAGACTATCCGTTATACCGTCTACGACGCCGAGGAAAAGGAGATCGCACAGATCGAGACCGCTGACACCACGGCTGTGTTTACTCTCGAAAATGTGCATCTGTGGCACGGACGCAAGGATCCCTATCTCTACTGCTGTGAGGCAGAGCTCATTGAAAACAGTGAGGTACTGGACAACGTCTGCACCCGTTTCGGTTGCCGTTATTTCGAGATCGATCCCGAGCGTGGCTTCATCCTCAACGGCGAAGAATACCCCCTGCGCGGTGTATCCCGCCACCAGGATCGTTTAGGTGTGGGTAACGCGCTGCTGCCCGAGCATCACGAAGAGGATATTGACCTCATCTGCGAGGTCGGCGCGACCACCATCCGTCTGGCGCACTATCAACACGATCAGTATTTCTATGATCTGTGCGACGAGCGCGGTTTGGTCATCTGGGCGGAGATCCCCTACATCTCCAAGCATATGCCCGGCGGTCGCGAGAACACCATCTCCCAGATGAAGGAGCTCATCTCCCAGAACTACAACCATCCCTCGATCGTCGTGTGGGGTCTCTCCAACGAGATCGGCATCGGCGGCTCGGACGAGGATCTGCTGGAGAACCACCGCATCCTTAATAACCTGTGTCACGAGATGGATCCTACCCGTAAGACCACCATCGCGGCGGTGTCGATGTGCAAGATGGACGACCCGTATCTGCAGATCCCCGACGTCGTATCCTACAACCACTATTTCGGTTGGTACGGCGGCGAAACGGATATGAACGGTCCGTGGTTCGACAAGTTCCACGCGATGCATCCCACCATCCCGATCGGTTGCTCCGAGTACGGCTGCGAGGCACTTAACTGGCACACCTCCGACCCGCGTCAGGGCGACTACACCGAGGAATATCAGGCGTACTACCACGAAGAGCTCATTAAACAATTCTTCACCCGTCAGTATATGTGGGCGACCCACGTGTGGAATATGTTCGACTTCGGCGCGGATGCACGTTGCGAGGGCGGCGAAAACGGTCAGAACCACAAGGGACTGGTCACAATGGACCGTAAGTATAAAAAAGATGCCTTCTACGCCTACAAGGCGTGGCTGTCCGACGAGCCCTTTGTCCATCTGTGCGGCAAGCGGTATATTGATCGCGTTGAGGACGTCACCAAGGTGACCGTCTACTCGAACCAACCCGAAGTGGAACTGTTCGCAAATGGTGTCAGCCTCGGCAAAAAAGAAGCTGCAGACCACTTCTTCTATTTTGACGTGCCTAACGTCGGTGAAACCACCCTCGTGGCGGTTGCGGGCGATCTCAAGGATGAGGGTACTATCCGCAAGGTCGATACCTTCAACGAGGAGTACCGCCTCAAAGAAGAGGGCGCGGTAATTAACTGGTTCGACATTGATATGCCCAACGGTCGCCTGTCGCTCAACAGCAAGATGAGCGAGATCATCTCCACGACGCGCGGCAAGCTGCTGTTTATGAAACTGATGGGTAAGATGATGAGCGGCAACAAGAAGGACGGCAAAAAAGGCAAGAAGATCGAGGCAATGGGCTTTGAGGTCGGTCCCGAAATGATGGCGATGATGGGCGGCTTCACCGCTCTTCGCCTGTTCACCCTGATGGGCGGTATGATGGACGTTAAGTTCACCAAAGAAGAACTGCTTGATCTCAACAAAAAGCTCAACAAGATCAAAGCCCCCAAAAAGAAATAACGCACAATAACAAAATCCCGATTTCGCAAAAGCGAAATCGG
>JAZOCG010000004.1:0-5104 GCA_045596345.1 Acutalibacteraceae bacterium | reverse complement strand
TTCTTAGTTTCCATTATCTCGTCGATGTTGCTTGCAAGGTTATATACCGACTCTGCACGCAAGAAAAACCCGTCGTTTGCGGGCAGTGTTTTAGCCAGTGTCAGGCACTGCCATAACATAGAATGGGATTCGTTCGTAGAGAAGTTGAAATTGCGTGAGCCGCCTTCGGGGTTAAAACCATAGGCGACCGCGATTGCTTCAATGAGGGTGGATTTTCCCGTGCCGTTTTCACCGACGAGGAAGGTCACGGGCGCGTCAAAGCGTAATTCGCCCCCATCCATCAGATGCCGCACGACCGGTAGATCGCACAGATACGAGGACGGTGGGGGCTTCTTATTTAAAAATATGCTTTTGATATAATTCATAGACTTTTTGCTCCTTTGAAAAGCTGTTTCCCTTATATTGCTATTATTTCACAAACTGCTGTATCCGTCAAGGAGAAAGACGGTCAAAACTTTATTAAAATCTTATACAAACAGTAAAAAACCTCTTGACAAACCGTGTGAAATGCGGTATAATGCCCGTAAAGCAATTTGCTTTACACCTTAACGGAACGGAGGGATAGGTCGTGGGTAAAAATCTGGAGATTTCCTTGTTGTTGGATTTCTACGGCGATATGCTGACGCAAAAACAGCGTGATATGGTGGATTACTACTACAATGATGACCTGTCCCTGGCAGAGATCGCCGAGAACGAGGGCATCACCCGCCAGGGCGTGCGGGATTCCATCAAGCGCGCCGAGGCACAGATGCTCGAGATGGAGGAGAAGCTGGGGCTTTCCAAACGCTTCATCGCGATGGCTGAGGACGCCCGACAGATCGTCGAGGCGGCACAGATCATTCGCATGCACAGCTTTTTCCCCGGTGCACCCCGTGAGATCGGCGAGTGCTCCGAGCGCATCATTGAGCTGGCGGAGAAGCTGCAGAGAGAAGAGTAAGATTGTTGATAACCCCTATAGAAAGGCAGGTGACCCCCGATGGCATTTGAAGGACTCAGCGAAAAGCTGGCCGCGTCGTTTAAAAAGCTGCGAAACAAAGGCAAGCTCAGCGAAGCGGACGTCAAAGAAGCGATGCGGGAGGTCCGACTTGCTCTGCTCGAGGCGGATGTCAACTATAAGGTCGCCAAGGATTTCACCAATAATGTGGTGGAGGCGGCTGTCGGCGCGAAGGTGATGGAGAGCCTCACCCCCGCGCAGATGGTTATCAAGATCGTCAAGGAGCAGCTCACCGAACTGATGGGCGGCGAGGCGGCAGGGCTGGCGCGTGCCAACCGTCCCCCTTGTGTCCTCCTGATGTGCGGTCTGCAGGGTTCGGGTAAGACCACCCACAGCGCGAAACTCGCGAAAATGCTTAAGTCGCAAGGTCGCCGACCGATGCTGGTTGCTTGCGATATCTACCGTCCCGCCGCCATCGACCAATTGAAAGTCGTCGGGGAAAAGGCGGGGGTGCCTGTTTTTGAGATGGGCACCGAAAATCCCGTGAAGATCGCGAAGGCGGCGATTGCCCACGCGAAGGATCACGGCAACGATTACGTTATTCTTGATACCGCCGGTCGCTTGCACATCGATGAGCAGCTGATGGCGGAGCTTAAAGATATTCGCACACATTGCGAGCCGGCGGAGATCCTGCTGGTCGTGGACGCGATGACGGGTCAGGATGCGGTCAACGTAGCGTCCTCGTTTAACGAGGCACTCGGCATCACCGGCGTTATTCTGACCAAGCTCGACGGTGACACCCGTGGCGGTGCGGCACTGAGCGTGCGTGCCGTGACAGGCAAGCCGATCAAGTTCGCCGGTACGGGAGAGAAGCTCGATGACCTCGAGGTGTTCCACCCCGACCGTATGGCATCCCGCATCCTCGGAATGGGCGACGTAATGTCGCTCATCGAGAAGGCGGAGCAACAGGTCAGCGAAAAAGAGGCGGAAGAACTCGCACGTAAACTGCGCGAAGATCGCTTCGATCTTAACGATATGCTCGACCAGTTCCGGCAGATCCAGAAGATGGGGGACATTAAGAGCATGCTCGGGATGATCCCCGGGATGAGCAAACAGCTCAAAGACGTTGACATCGACCCGCGGCAGTTCGCCCGCATCGAGGCAATCATCCTCTCGATGACGCCCGCCGAGCGGTCGAAGCCCGACATGATGAACCCGTCCCGTAAGCGACGTATCGCCGCGGGCTGCGGACAACGTGTTGAGGACGTCAACCGTCTGCTCAAGCAGTATGACTCGATGCGCCAGATGATGAAGCAGCTCAAGAAGATGAGCAAAAAAGGCGGTCGAGGGTTGGGTGGTTTCCCAATGGGCGGCTTTCCCGGAATGCCCGGTATGGGCGGCAAGGGCGGTCGTTTCGGTTTCTGAATTCATCCCAGTTAAATGGGTGAAGATATATCATTGTTTATTATTTTTTGGAGGTAATTTACTATGGCAGTGAAAATTCGTCTGCGCCGCACCGGCGCCAAGAAGGCTCCGTCCTATCGTGTGGTCGTGGCTGATTCCCGTTATCCCCGCGACGGTCGTTTCATCGAGGAGCTGGGTTACTACAACCCGCTGACCGAGCCGGCGACCATCAAGATCGACATCGAGAAGGCTGAAGGCTGGATCAAGAACGGTGCTCAGCCCACCGACACCGTCAAGGCTCTACTCAAGAAGGTCGGCGTGGAGAAGTAATATGAAAGATCTGTTGCTTATCATTGCTCAGGGTCTGGTGGAGGATCCCTCCGCTGTGGTCGTGGAGCAGGACGAGCCCACGGAGGACGGCACGGTGGTGCTCCACCTGCACGTTGCCCCCGACGATATGGGTCGCGTCATCGGCAAGCAGGGGCGTATCGCGAAGGCGATGCGTACCGTGATGCGCGCCGCCGCCACTCGTCAGGACTGCAAGGTCGCTGTCGAGATCGACTGAGTAAACGACGTTCAGAGGCAGACCGCTTTTGGTTTGCCTCTGTTTGTTTAGGAGGGGTAAGGTATGCCGCAAAAACCGTTTTTGGAGGCGGGGCAGATCGTCGGCACGCACGGCGTGCGTGGGGAAACACGCGTGCAACCGTGGTGTGATTCCGCCGCGCAGTTCGCGGGCTTTAAGACGCTCTATTGGGATATAAACGGGACGAAACCCGTGAAGATCAAAGCGGGTGCACACAAACAGATGGCACTGGTCACGCTGGAAGGCGTGGACACGATGGAGGCTGCCGCCGCACTGCGCGGAAAAATGTTGTACGTCAGCCGCCGTGATCTCAAGTTGCCGAAGGGACGCTATCTCGTGCAGGATCTTATCGGTCTCAGCATTGAGGATGCCGACACGGGTGAAGTCTACGGAACGCTTACCGACGTCAGTCAGACGGGTGCCAATGCGGTGTATCATATGCGTACGCCACAGGGTGAGGTGCTCATTCCCGCGATCCCCGATATCATTCTGTCGGTGGATACCGTCGCGGACGTGATGAAGATTCGTCCGATGAAAGGGTTGCTTGACGATGAGATTTGATATTATGACACTGTTTCCCGATATGTTCGACCGCGTATTCGGCGAGAGTATCCTAGGTCGCGCCGCGGAGAAGGGTCTGCTCGAGATGCACTGTCATCAAATTCGGGAATATACTAAGAATAAGCAGATGCAGGTGGACGATTATCCGTACGGCGGTGGGATGGGGATGGTGATGTTTCCCCAGCTGATCGCCGACTGCTTCGCGGCAGTATGTGAGCAGGCGGGCTCACGACCGCACCTTATCTATATGTCCCCGCAGGGCAAGACGCTAACCCAACAGCGTGCGCGTGAACTTGCGCAGATGCCGAACATCTGCATCCTCTGCGGTCACTATGAGGGCGTGGATGAACGGGTGCTCGACGCTTTGGTGGATGAGCAGATCTCCATCGGCGACTACGTGCTCACGGGCGGTGAGATCCCCGCGATGGCTCTCGTCGACTGCGTTTCACGCATGGTGCCGGGGGTGCTCGCGGATGAGGTGTGCTTTACCGAGGAGAGCCATTTTGCGGGACTGCTCGAATATCCGCAGTATACCCGCCCGTTTGAGTGGGAAGGACGACAGGTGCCGGAGATCCTGATCTCGGGACATCACGCGAACATCGCCCGTTGGCGGCGCGAACAGTCGCTTGAGCGCACCTTGCGGTTGCGCCCCGATATGCTTGCGGATGCCGAACTGACGGACAAGGATAAGAAATTTTTGGAAACATTGTCAGCATCTAATGAGGATTGTACGTAGCCTTATAGCTAAAAGCTTTTCACAATTTTATTAAAATTGACGAAAACAACCGACGAAATGTGGCTAAAATCGGCCAGTCGACCAAACTTGTGTCGAAACGGAGATAAACCGATTGACTTGACGATTTTTTGTGTTATAATAAGAGTATACTCAAAGAGGGGTTACACCGTATTTTAGATCGCCGCGTCAGCGGTGTGAGAGAAGGAGAGCATCCGTATGTTTGTGAAAGATGTTGTTGTTCAGAATCAGGTTGGTCTGCACGCCCGTCCTGCGACGTTCTTCATCCAGAAGGCGAATGAGTTCAAGTCTTCCATCTGGGTCGAGAAGGAAGAGCGTCGTGTTAACGCGAAGAGTTTGCTGGGTGTTCTGTCTCTCGGTATCGTCGGTAACACCGCGATCCGCGTGATTGCGGACGGCGCGGATGAAGAGGTCGCTGTCGAGGCACTCGTACAGCTCGTCGAGTCCGGCTTCGTGGAATAATCATAACGAAACAAAACCGCCGATTCGCGGCGCGGAGGTTTCCGCTCGCGTCACGGCGGTTTTTTCATACAAGTTTCTTGTAGGAGTTTATAATGACTATGATTTTTGATTCGCATGCGCATTATGACGATGAGGCGTTTGATAGTGACCGCGATGTGTTGCTCGCCGACTTGCCTAATAAAGGCATCGGTGCGGTGATCAACGCCGCCACGGATCCTGTATCCGCTGAGCGTTGTTTGCGAATGGCGGCAACGTATCCGTATGTGTATGCTGCGGTGGGCATCCACCCTGAGGCGGTGGGGCGTGCGACCGACGACCGGCTTGCCTGCGTCGCGCGGCTCGCCCGCGATCCGAAGGCGGTCGCCATCGGCGAGATCGGACTGGACTATCATTATGAGGATATTCC
>JAZOCG010000003.1:0-13511 GCA_045596345.1 Acutalibacteraceae bacterium | reverse complement strand
CTTCACCGGAGAAATATTTTTCCATCAGTTCTTCGCTGGTCTCGGCAACCGCCTCGTACATCGCGGTACGGAAGCCTTCCAGACGGTGCCCCATATCCGGCATCGGCACGACCGTCGCCTTACCGTTTTCATATGTATACGCACGGTATTCGAGCAGGTTGACATAGCACTGCACCTTATGGTCCACCACGTACGGCACGACCAACGGGCATACCATCGGACCGAAGGTCGCTTTCATCTCCTCAAACACCTTATAGAAATCCGCGCTTTCGCGATCAAGCTTATTGATAAAGAAGATGGTGGCGATACCCTTCTTCTGCGCGGCGGCAAACGCCTTTTCCGCACCGACGGTGACACCGCTCTTACCCGAAATCACAACCACCGTACTGCCGGCCGCGCGGATACCCTCGCGCAAACCGCCGACAAAGTCAAACAATCCGGGCGTGTCGAGGAAGTTCATCTTAGTGCCCTTCCACTCCACGGGAACGATCGAGGTCGAGACCGATACCTTGCGGCGGATCTCTTCGGGATCGAAGTCGCTCACGGTATTCCCATCCGCCACTTTGCCCAAGCGGTCGAGTTGCCCCGTCAGGTAGCACGCCGCCTCGGTAAGCGAGGTTTTACCCGAGCCGGCGTGACCGGCAAGAGCTACGTTGCGGATGTTTTTTGCAGGATAATATTGCATGGAATCCACGCCCTTTCTATCTGCCTCTTTCAACAACATTCGTCAAAAGAGGATATTTTGCACAAAAATATTTCAATTGTTGAAACATCTTTATATGATTATAATATAAAAGTGCGCGAATTACAACCGTTTTTTGTGAATTTCTATACAAAATTTCGTGTTTTCTTTTTGTAACAAAGCACAAAAGCCGTATGACGAGTTCATACGGCTTTTAAATAAGCAAAAATCACACCAGACTGTCTACGCTCACACCGCCAAAGGGACGGATGTTGAGCGCGTGACAGGAGCCCTCGCCGAAGACACCTTCGATCACCGACTTAAACTCAGCGAGTTTATCCAACGGAACGAAATTCTGCGTCGTGCCGCCGAAACCGCCGCCGTGGACACGCCACGCACCGCACCCCTGCAACACGCCCTGTGCGAGCGCGAGAGCAAGCGACAACCCCTGCGCCTCCACGTTGCAGCTCGGATAGACGTTCTGCAGATATTCAAAAGACGAATTACCCGACTCGATAACGAGCGACTTGAAAGCCGCAAAATCGCCGCGACGCAGTGCGGCGACCTGCTCGACCACACGATCATTATCCCGCAGGAAATGAATGGCGCGCAACACCGCACGGTCACCGTGACGTTCACGCAGTGTCGCCATATTAGTAAGAAGTGCCTGTATCGACGTCTCACGCAGATATTTCACGCCGAGCGAAGAGGCGATCGCCCGCATCTCAGCGGGAATGGCGGCATATTCGTGGGTCAGATCGGCGTGGTTGCCACCGACATCCACGATACACAACGCGTGTCCCGATGTCGAGAAATCAAAATCAACCTGTTCGATGATCGGTTTAGAGGGATCAGCGAAATCGATCGAAATGACATTACCGACAGAAGACGCCATCTGATCCATCAGCCCGCAAGGTTTGCCGAAATACACATTCTCTGCATACTGTGCGATCTGCGCGATCTCCATTGCGCTCACCTTGCCATTGTTATATACGTGGTTGAGAATGACACCGATCAGCACCTCAAACGCCGCCGAGGAAGACAAGCCCGAGCCCTTGAGCACATTCGAGGTGGTATATGCCTCGAAGCCACCCACGGCATAATTTAGATCAGCAAAGCGTGCCGCCGTGCCTCGAATAAGCGAAGCAGAGCGATTCATCTCCTCCTCACGCGGCATCCGCTCATCAAGGGATACCGTATCCATCGGATACCCCTCGGATTTTACACGGATAACGTCCCGCGTCGGGCGCACGACGGCGATCACATCGAGATTAACACTGCCCGCGAGTACACGACCGTGGTTGTGGTCGGTGTGATTACCGCCGATCTCGGTACGTCCGGGTGCGGAGAATAGTAATAGTTCACCATCGTTATCGCCGAAGGTTTCAACGAATCCTTCGACCGCCTTCGCATAACGTGCGCGCTGCTCCGCCACGCTGTCCTCGCCGTAAAGCAGACATAGTGCGCGATCATAATACCCATTATAAAGTTTTTTGAGCAGTACACCGGATGCTGACATTGTCATCTTCCTCTCTTTTACCGATTAGATCACCATATGACTTAACGCGCAAGAAATGCGCCGCCTTAATTTTCCATTCCTATGGACAAATGTTGCAAGATGTGGTAAAATACTCTCATAACTACTAAAGAAAGGGTGATCACTTGTGCACAATCTGCGCTATTCTTTTAAAGATACATTAAAAGAAAACACCGGTCTGTCGGTATACAACACCGGCTATGAACGGTGCGACAGCAACTACTGCTGGGGACCCGCATTGCGTGATCACTATTTAATTCATTTTATCTCCGCGGGTCGCGGCATCTATGTTCACGCCGATCACTCATACGAACTGTGCGAGGGAGATCTGTTCCTCGTCAGTCCGGGCGAGCTCATTCAGTACCGCGCCGACGCCCTCGATCCTTGGGAATATTGCTGGGTCGGGTTTAACGGCACGGACGCACGCCGATTGGTTGCGATGGCGGGATTTACCACCGACAAGCCGGTGATGCACAGCAACGACCCCGATGAGACCAAACGCCTGCTTATGGCGATCGCCGACGGAAGCGGAAATACCGCCGCCGATGACGCACAGATGGTTGGGTGTCTGTATCAGTTCCTCGCCCACCTGATCCGGCAAAACGGACAGATCTCCCGCAACTCGCCTCATCAGGAATATGTTGCCAACGCCCTGCGCTTTATTCAGTACAATTACGCGAATGATATCGGCATCAGCGATATTGCCCACTACGTCGGTATCAGCCGCAGTCAGCTCTACCGCGCCTTCCTGGAGCATTTCGGCATCTCGCCGCACACCTATCTGCAACGTTATCGCATCAACGAAGCATGCAGCCTTCTGCGAAACCCCAGCTATTCCATTGCTGAGGTGGCGGGTTCAGTCGGATTTAATGACCCACTGTATTTTTCCCGTGTGTTTAAATCCATTAAGCAGCATTCCCCCTCCGCCTATCAACGGGAAAAGAAACTGAAATGATAAAACAGCCGCCGACGGTCGTCGGTGGCTGTTTTTATACACCCCTGCAAGCCGCAGGTATATTTTACTACACTTTGCGGAATTTTGCAACTTATTGCATCCGCTCCATATCCTCGCGCAAGCGACGGATGATGCGTTTTTCCAGACGCGAGATATAGGATTGGGATATGCCGAGCATATCCGCCACCTCCTTTTGCGTATGCTCCGTTTCACCGCAAATACCGAAACGCAGGCGCATAATGCGCTGTTCCCGCGGCAACAGCCGTGATACACAGGCGAGTAATTGCTCACGTTCCGCCTCCTGCTCCATATCCCGATGCACAACATCGGGGTCACTCCCGAGAATATCGGATAACAGCAATTCATTTCCGTCCCAATCCACGTTCAGCGGCTCATCAATGGATATTTCGTTGCGTTTTTGGGCGATCTTACGCAGATGCATCAAGATTTCGTTTTCAATACAGCGCGACGAATACGTGGCAAGTTTGATGTTGCGTTCAGGGCAAAACGTGCGCACCGCCTTGATCAGCCCGATCGTGCCAATGGAGATCAAGTCCTCAATGCCGACGCCTGAACTCTCGAATTTACGCGCGATATACACCACCAAACGCAAATTGTGCGTAATAAGGATATTTTGTGCTGTTTCCTCTCCCCGCTCAAGTCCTTCGAGTGCCGCTGCTTCTTCCTGTGCTGTCAACGGTGCCGGCAGCGTGTCAGCACCATTAATGTAATGCAGCGATTCTTCGCCAAACAGCCGCATAAAATACAGGCAAATCCTTCGCCAAAGCATTGTGATCATGTATGTAACCCCCACGATAGCTGATCGCCGAGAGCACTGCCGATCAGCCCCTCATATTCTCCGCGTCCGAGCCGTTCACATACCGCAACGTAGCAGTCGGACAGCAGACGTTCACCCCGCGGTGTGATCGCCGTAACACTGGTCGGCGAGAAGGCAGGTAACAGCCCGCCGCCACCCAGCGTGTCAAACGGTACTACGCGCCACAGCCCATTCGGCGGTAGACCCTCGATATTCTTGGGCAACGGTAATAACCCCTCGATCGCGGCACGTTCCACCACGATCACCCCGCGATTGGAAAACGGCTCCGTCAGATGGTTGCCGCTGTCGTACAGACAATTTACAAGCACCGAGCGATCGGCGTGACGTATCCGCACCTTGAAATGCATCTCACGCGGTGCGCGGCGGCGGATAACCACCTCGAACAGCCATAAAACGCCATAACAAAGTACCGTCAAACCGAGCAACAGCCACGGGGAAACGGCATAATATACCACCCCGTTAAACACAACAAGATCGCGCGGCGCGGCAAAATAATACAGTGCCGAGCAAAGCCCCGATAATCCCGCCGATAACCCGAACAGCAACAACAACGCCCTCAAAAAGCGACGTCGATCGTGCCATCCAAACGCTGTCAGGATCATCAAACCCGCCGCCGCCAGTTTCAGCAAAAGCGACAACCACGCCGCTATCGGCGGCAAAAACAAGCTAAAGCTAAACACCCCGCCGAGCAACGCACCAAGCACCAGCCGCCACGAGCGCGCACCCAGACCCATAAAACGGCGCACCGCCAACAGCAACAGGAAATCCACCCACCAATTCACCGCCAGCAATACGTCGGCATAAATCACCATTACCCCGTTCACCTTCCATTCATACCACCCATTATATCCCGCGTCTCGGGCGAGTTTCTGCCGAAATATGGGGACGAACCAAAATAGGGACAGGCAAAAATAGGATTTTATTGAGAACGGTTTTACTTTACACGGCTGACAAAATATGCTAAAATGGGACATTGATGGTCATCTGTGCATATTATCGGAAAATCTTCCGCGTTTTTGGTCATAATGAAAACGAAGGGAGATGCCAGTATGACGTTTCAACGACCCGATCCGCGGGTACGGTTTTGTTGGATAATATACACAGTGTTTGCGGCAATGGTGTTGTCGGGGGTAAGCGCAGCGTTGTTCCGGCTGACGATACTGCCGCCGTGGGTGCCGCGCGCATTCACGCTCGCGTGGGTTATCGCTGTCGTGCTGATCGCGACGGTATATCACCCTCTGCGTTATCGTCGGATGCGCTACGCTGTCAACGAGGACACCATCATGACCTCACAGGGCTTGTTGTTTACCACTTATCGGCGTATGCCGTTATCCGCCGTGCGGCATGTCACCGCTGTGCGCGGACCGCTGGAACGGCTCACGGGGATCACAACACTGCTTATCAGCGCAACGGGCGGACACCTGCTCATTGAGGGTGTCCCCGCCGAAGAGGCGGACAAGCTCACACAGATTTTATTATGACAACCGTCATTCCCCATCGCCGTCAACACCCCATCGCCATATTGCGTTACTCCTTTCGCTATCTGTTTTTGTTGTCGGTACCGCTATTGCGCGGCTTACGCTATATCCGTTCATCACAAGGGTTGGTGCTTTGGGCAAGAGGCGCGTGGATCGACCTTTGCGCCATTCTGTTATTGATCCTGCTGCCGTTTCTTCTGTGGCGGCGCAACACCTACAGCCTGACCGACGAGAACTTTATTCTGCGCCGCGGGCTGTTCCTTCGCCGCGAAACGGTTATCCCTCGCCGACACGTTTCCACGCTGTCGGTAGAACGCCCGTTCTTTCTGCGTCCGTTGCGCGCGGCGCGTATCGCCGTGGACACCGATGCGGGCAACGCCTTTCGTGCAGATTTTACTCTCACGGTCGGAGAACAGCACGCACGCGAGATCCTCAACGCCCGTCAAAAGACCGACGAGCCTATCCTTCACCGCTACCATGCACATTGGACGCACATCGTCATCCTATCCTTGGCGGTATCCAACTCGCTGAGCGGTGTGGTCATACTTGCCACCGCGTTTTATCAAAGCGGGCGACTGCTCGGCGAAGCCTCTCGGCAACAACTGGTGGGTAACTTAGAAAATGCAGCGGCGTATATCCGCGTTATCCCGCGCACCGCCGCGCTTATTATGCTCATACTGATCATTGGCTGGAGCATTGCCGCCGCACGTAACCTTTTACGGCATCTCCCATTCCGCGTGGCACGGTACGACTCCGTGCTCGCCATTCGCAACGGCGCGCTCACCCGTCGGGATCATTTGTGCACCGCATCATCCGTGCATTATATTGACCGCCGCCAGACCATTTTGTGCAAACTCTTTCGTCTGGCGATCGTTTTCATTCACTGCATCGGCTACGGGAAGGGGCGAGATACGCTGTCGCTGCTCATCCCCGCATCCCCACTCAAGCGCGGCGATAAACAAACAACGTGTCTTCTGCCGGAATTTGAATCGCAAGAGATCACGGTGCGTCCCGCGCCCCGCTCGCTGTTACGCTATATCGCGTATCCGCTGTGGTGCATTCTGCTGTTATACCCGTGTGTCCGCATTATTGCACCGCTGTTCCCGCTGTGGCAGGATCTGCTGTTACACCTGATGCTCATTGCCTATATTCCGCTGCTTTGGGCGGCGACGGTGAAGATCATTGACCGCTACACAGCAGGGTTTGGATACGGCAACGGCTTTTTGACTATGCGCTATTCCGAGCGGCTGACCTTTCACACGGTGACCGTGTCGCAGAGCGAGATCGTTTCCTGTCGCTTTCGCCAATCAATCTTTCAGCGGCGGCGAAACACAGGCGACCTGCTCATTTACACCTACAGCGAAGGACCGCGCTGTCACCGTGTACGTAACATTCGCAAAGCGGATGCGTTACACTTTCTTCATCAATATCCGTAAAACCAAGGACGGTGTTATCGTATGTTATTGCGCTTTCTTCCTTTCGACCGCGAGGCGGCGGCAACTGTCGCACCCTATTTTAACGTCCGTACCGATCGATTCTGCGATCGGACGGTCGGTGTCAATTATATGTGGCGCGCGCCGTTCAACGGAAGCTATGCGATCGTCGAAGAAACCTTGATATTACAAGTTCATTACGGCACAAAAGGGATTCATTTCACCTATCCGATCGGGCAAAACCCCGATGCCGCGCTGACCGCATTGGAAGACTACTGTCGCGACAACGAGCTGCCGTTACAGTTCG
This sequence comes from Acutalibacteraceae bacterium, assembly GCA_045596345.1. GTDB lineage: Bacteria > Bacillota > Clostridia > Oscillospirales > Acutalibacteraceae > UBA5905. The sequence goes on along the minus strand of JAZOCG010000003.1, from coordinate 6,281 downwards.
CCTCGGTTTCCGATGAAGAGATCGCGGCACTCAAAGCCCGTTACGGCGATGTTTCCGTGTTTGCCAACCGCGATTTCTTTGATTATCTGTATCACTATACCGATCTCGCCACCTTTGCGGGACGGCGATACAGCGCGCAGCGCAATCACATCAATAAATTCGCAAAGCAACACCCGAACTGGGCGTACCGCCCGCTCACCCGCGAGGACGTACCCGCCGTGCAGACCTTCCTGCGTGAATATATCGCGCGAAAAGAGGCGGTCGAGCCACTCTCCCGCTCAGAGCAAACCGAATTGCGCGGCTGTGCGGACCTGCTCGAGGTGATGCACGATTTCGGTATGCGCGGCGGTCTTATCACCGTCGACGATGTTATTGTCGCTTTTTCCATCGGAGAAATACTCGGCGACACGCTGTACGTTCACTGCGAAAAGGGCGATGTGCGCTATCCCGGTGTTTACCAGTTAATGGTGCGTGAATTCGCCGCCCACAACGCCGCAACACATCTGCTGTATATTAACCGCGAGGACGACTCGGGCGATGCAGGGCTTCGGCAATCAAAACTTGCCTATCGTCCTTGCGCCCTGTTGGAAAAGAGCATTGTCGTGATCAACAACAAAAAGGAATGAGCCAAATGGAACAAATTCGTCTCGACGAGCTGACTGCGCGTCAGCTGAACATATCCGTCAAGGAGGCCGCCGCCCTTATTATGGAAGGGCGCATCTGGATCGGCGATGTTCCCGCAGACAAGGCGGGGACGGCAGTTGCCGAAAACACCGTGATCATCTGCCGCGACAAGGCAAAGAAATACGCCAGCCGTTCCGGGTATAAGCTTGAAAAGGCATTGGCGTGCTTTGCCGTTGACCCCACGGGGATAACCGTGTGCGACATCGGTGCGAGCAACGGCGGCTTTACCGACTGTCTGCTTCAGAGCGGGGCAAAACACGTGTTTTCGGTAGATGTCGCCTACGGCATCCTCGCGTGGGAACTGCGCAACGACGAGCGTGTCACCGTGCGCGAGCGCACCAACGCCCGCAACCTCACCCCCGACGATCTGGACGGCACCATCTGCGATATGGTGACGGTGGACGTGTCTTTTATTTCGCTCAAAAAGATCTTTCCCGCCATCCATCGAATACTGAAAGACGGCGGCGAGGTCATCACCCTCATCAAACCGCAGTTCGAAGCAAAAAAGCACGAGCTCGGCAAAAACGGCATTCTCAAGGATGCCGCCGCCACCCTGCCGCCGTTGCTTGCGGATATCTTCACCGTCGCCGCGGAAAACGGGCTAACGGTCAAAGGATTGACCGTTTCCCCCATCCACGGCACCAACGGCAACGTGGAATATCTCGCACATTATCGTCATTCTGCTGAGCCGACTAAACCTGACGAGAGCGGTTGGAACGATATGATCGACACGGCGATGACGCAACAACCCGCTATGTAATTCCTTCCCCGTTGCTTGCACGGCAACGGGGGTTTTTCTTTTTATTGCCATTGACAAATCGCTCGGTCGGTGATATACTTTATACATCGAACATATGTTCTTCGTGAGGTGAACGGGATGGAACGGCAGATACTGCACGTGGATTGCAATAAATTTTACGCGTCGGTCGAGTGCAGTCTGCACCCCGAACTGCGGGATAAACCTGTCGCGGTCGGCGGTAGTGAGGCGTCCCGTCACGGCATCGTGCTGACTAAGAATGAGATCGCCGCGCAATATGGGCTGACCACGGGCGAGCCGTTGTGGTCGGCGCGGCAAAAATGCCCCGGGCTCGTCGTTGTGCCGCCCGACTTCCCTACCTACATCCGCTATTCGGGGATGGTGCGCCGCATCCTTGCGGATTACACCGACCGTATCGAGCCGTTTGGGTTGGATGAAGCGTGGTTGGACCTGACGGGCTGTGCGGGTGACCCCGTCGCCACCGCGCACGCCATTCGCGAGCGTATCAAGGCAGAGCTCGGCATCACCGTCAGCATCGGTGTCAGCTTTAATAAATCCTTCGCCAAACTCGGCAGCGACTATAAAAAACCGGATGCGGTCACCGTCTTTTCCCGGGAAAACTACAAAGAGTTGGTATGGCCGCTCCCCGCAGGCGAGCTGATCTATGTCGGACGCGCGACCAAAAAGAAGCTTGCCGAGCGATACATCTTCACCATCGGCGATATCGCGGGTGCCGATCCCGCGATGCTGCGCGCTCTGCTCGGCAAATGGGGCGGTATGCTGTACGCAATGGCAAACGGATTGGATAACCAGCCCGTCATCCCCGCCGAACAGGCAGCCGCGGTGCAATCGGTGAGCAACGGCATCACCACCCCGCGGGATCTTGTCGACGATCACGAAGTCAAGGCGGTAATGTTTATGCCCGCTGAAAGTGTCGGTCGCCGTCTGCGCGAACAGCATTTTGTCGGACGGACGGTGGAGATCCACCTGCGGGACAACACCCTTGCCACCCGCAGCCATCAGGTGTCGCTGGATTATTATATCCAGTCCACTAAGGACATCGCAAACGAGGCATTCGCATTGTTTCAGAAGCAATACCACTGGGCGCACCCGCTTCGCAGTATCACCATCGGCATTTCCGCTCTCGAGCCGGACGATATCCCCTGTCAGCTCGATCTGATGGACGGCGATGCACGGCAAAAGCGTGAAACGCTCGACAAGGCTGTGGACGAGCTCAAGGCACGCTTCGGCGATGCTTGTGTGCGCCGAGCCGTGGTGCTGGAAGAACCGGAGCTGTCGGGACTAAGCCCTTACGACACCCACACGATCCATCCCGTTGGTTTTTCGGGAAAGGTGGAGGAGTAATATAACTTATGAGCTGTAAAACATACGTTGAGGTGACCGCCGCCTTCTCCCCCGAAGGCACCGTCATTCCGCTGACAGTGAAATGGCAGGATGGCACCGTTTATGAAGTGGACCGCGTGCTGGACATCCGTCAAGCCGCCGCCCTAAAAGCGGGCGGTTGCGGACTGCGCTATACCTGCCGTATCCGCGGACAGCAGACCTATCTGTTTCTCGACCAGGATCGCTGGTTTGTCGAAGCACGCCACGAAAAGCAACATCCCCCGCACACAGGAATATCAATTTATAAATGAAAGCTACGCAACGATCGCGTGATGTATGTTCGAAAAAAGCCGCACACATGTGCGGCTTTTTCGGTAAGATATTCCCTTATCGGCGTTTCACGATATTATCCATTGCCTTAATAATACAACCCGCAGGCAATACGCCGCGCACCGAGGTCAGCGGATAGACGCTGGTTGCCTTGCCGATGACCGAACCGGGATTGAGTACACAGCCGCAACCGACATCCGCATCGTCGCCGAGAATACCGCCGATCTTGCGCAGACCCGTTTCATAGGGCTTGTCGCCGTGAATAACGACAGGCTTACCGTCTGCCTTCAAATTGGAGCAGATGGAGCCTGCACCCATATGCGCGTGATTCCCAAGCACCGAGTCGCCCACATAGTTGTAATGCGGCACCTGTACCTTATCGAGTAGAATGCAATTCTTTAACTCCGAAGAATTGCCGATAACGCAATTCTCGCCCGTGATCACACTGCCGCGAATGAACGCTCCCGGACGCACCTCGGTGCCCGAGCCGATGATAGCCGGTGCTTCAATGGTGGCGGTGGAATAAATTTTGACGTTCTCACCCACCAGCACGCCGTCCGCAATGAGGGTGTAGCCGTCGATGCCTTTCTCAATGAGCGCGAGAATATGACCTTTGATCTTCGGCAACATCTCCCACGGATACTCCGCTTCGGTAAACAGCTCCTTGAGGTACGGCACGCGGCAGTCAAACAGTTCCGCTGTCTTTACACACTTATTCAACGCTGTGTCCTCCTTCTGTCACCTTGGCGGCAATGCGCTCGATATACGCGCGGCAGCACTCCTCACTCTCGCTCTCCACCATCACACGGATAACGGGCTCAGTGCCGCTTTGGCGCAGCAAAACACGTCCTTTGCCGTTAATCAACTTCTCCACCTCATCCTTCTCTGCAAGCACCGCTTTATCGGCAAGTGCCGCGGCTTTATCCTTGACGCGGATGTTCTTGGTAACCTGCGGATACAGTTTCACCGGCTCAGCAAGTTTGGCGAGCGTCGATTTCGTATCGCACAGCTCCTCCGCGATCATAATCGCCGTCAACAGGCCGTCGCCTGTGGTCGCGTATTTTTTCAGAATAATGTGACCCGACTGTTCCCCACCGAGGCTGAAATCATTCGTCTGCATACACTCATACACAAAGCGGTCACCGACCTTGGTTTGTGCACACTTGATGCCGATTTCAGCAAGGCTGTTAACAAAGCCGCTGTTGGACATCACGGTAGCCACCACTGTATCCCCGTTGAGCATACCGCGGGATTTTAGGCGTTTGCCGAGAATATACATCATCGCATCGCCGTCCACCACCTTACCGTTTTCGTCCACCGCGATACAACGGTCACAGTCGCCGTCAAAAGCGAAGCCAATGTCCAGATGCTGTTCCTTTACCAATTTGCAAAGATTTTCTATATGGGTCGAGCCACAGTCCTCATTGACATTCAAGCCATCGGGCTGTGCACCGATAACCACCGTCTGTGCGCCCAACGCGCCGAACACCGCACGAGCGATCATCCAGGAAGCACCATTCGCACAATCAAGTCCGATACGTAATTTTTTATACGAATTCGACGCGACGGAGATCAAATACGCCACATAGCGATTACGTCCCGCGACATAGTCGATGATGCAACCGATGCGATCACGATTCGCTACGGGAAGATCGGGAGCGGATACGCCGAGTGCCCTCATATCGCCGTCAATATACGCCTCAATAAGCAGCGTGGTTGCGTCATCCAGCTTCTCGCCGTAGCGGTTGATCACCTTGATGCCGTTATCGTAATACGGGTTATGCGACGCGGTGATCATAATGCCGCAGTCAAATTCATCCTGTCGTGTGACATACGCCACGCTCGGTGTTGTGGTCACGTGCAGCATATACGCATCCGCGCCCGAGGCGGTGATACCCGCAACAAGCGAATATTCCAGCATATAGCTCGAGCGACGGGTATCCTTGCCGATGACAATGCGGGGGCGATATCCCGTCTTCGTGCAACCCGACAATGCTGAACCGTAATACCAACCGAGAAAACGACCGATCTTATACGCGTGCATTGAGGTCAAATTAAGATTTGCCTCGCCGCGGAAACCGTCCGTACCGAAATATTTATTCTTACGCGGCTTATCCGAAGACACAGGCTCGATCGCAATCTTCTCCTGTAACAGTTCATCCGCCGAAACGCCGAACAGTTCACACAACTGCAACACCTTGTCGATCTGCGGCAGAGCCTGATCCATCTCCCATTTAGAAACGGATTGACGAGATACCATAATTTTTTCTGCCAGCTGTTCTTGAGAGATGCCCGCCGCTGTGCGCAGCCGCATAATCTTTTCTCCGATTGTCACAAACATACCCCTCTCGTTTATATCAGTAATATAAGGATATACATCCAACGATGTCGCTATTCTATAATAGCAAAGGCATTTCCGTGAAACAACCAACTTTCATTTGAATTTAGTGCAACCTGCAGTTGCATTATTTGCGTGGGCTTTTGTTATAACAGCCGATCATTGAAAGAAAAAAGGATTTTATGTAACTTTTTGTTGACAAAAAATGCCCCAAAGGATAATCAGCAAGCGATCCTTTGGAACGGCATACGCGATTTTAACAAAAAGTATAGATCGACCTGACAGACCAGCGACGCAAAAATGGGAGTCGCGCCCTTTGGGCGCAACTCCCATTTTGGTGCCGCTGACCGGGGTCGAACCGGTACGGTATTGCTACCGAGGGATTTTAAGTCCCTTGTGTCTGCCTATTCCACCACAGCGGCATATATAGAACGGATAAATTATCCGCCCTATATCATACCTTGTTTATGCCCGAATGTCAAGAAGAATTATTGCTCCTTCGGAGGGCGCATTGTCAGACCGATACGTTTCTTCTGCACATCCACCGACAACACCCACACCTGTACAATATCCCCGACCTTCAGCACCTCTGACGGGTGCTTAATAAAGCGGTTGGTGATCTGCGAAATGTGCACTAAACCGTCCTGATGCACGCCGATATCCACAAATGCGCCGAAATCGACCACGTTGCGCACCGTGCCCTTGAGTTCCATACCCGCCTTGAGTGCCTCGATGCCGACAATGTCGGTACGCAACAGCGGCTACGGCAATTCGTCACGCGGGTCGCGACCGGGATGGAGCAGCTCTGCAATAATATCCGTCAATGTC
>JAZOCG010000002.1:0-5743 GCA_045596345.1 Acutalibacteraceae bacterium | reverse complement strand
GGAGGTGCGGGCGATATCCTGCCGGGGAAGGGAGGATAGCTGACGCTCCACCTCTTTCCGCACGGCATGGGCGAGGCTCTCGCTGTCGGTGATGAGCACGGCGGAGGAGAGTACATCGTGCTCTGCCTGGCTGAGCAGGTCGGCGGCAACGAATGTCGGGTTACAGGTCGCGTCCGCCACGACGAGAATCTCGCTCGGACCCGCGATCATATCGATCGACACCCTGCCGAACACCTGTTTCTTCGCCTCGGCAACATAGGCGTTACCGGGACCGACGATCTTGTCCACCTTCGGCACGCTTTCGGTGCCGTAGGCGAGTGCGGCGACCGCCTGTGCGCCGCCCGTCTTAAAGATGCGGTCCACGCCCGCGATCTTCGCCGCGGCGAGGATGACGGGGTTCACTTTGCCCTGCGCGTTAGGCGGGGTGACCATCACGATCTCGCGACAGCCCGCGATCTTCGCGGGGATGCTGTCCATCAGCACCGTCGACGGATACGCCGCTGTGCCGCCGGGGACGTACAGACCTACCTTCTCGATGGGGGTGATCTTTTGCCCTGTGACGACACCGTCCTTCTCGTTGATAATAAAGCTGGTGCGCACCTGCCGCTCGTGGAAAGCGCGGATATTCGCCGCCGCCTCGCGCAGGATGTCGAGGAACGCTTCCTCCACCGACGCGAATGCCTCGTCGATCTCCGCCGCCGTCACCTCGAGCGAGGTGAGGTCCGCCCTATCGAATTTGCGCGCGTAATCGAGCAATGCCGCATCGCCGCGATCGATAACGTCTGCGATAATGGCGGTGACCACGCCCTCGACATTCGTGTCGATATTCTCACGCGCGAAGATCTCGTCGTTGGAGACCTCGCCGTAGTTAAAAATCTTAATCATCGGTCTTTACCTGCTCTTTCATATCGCGCAGGATCTGTTCGATCTGCGCCGTCTTAAACTTAAACGCGGTCTTATTGACAATCAGGCGCGCGCTGATCGGCACCACCGTCTCGCGAACCTCGAGGTCGTTCTCCTTGAGGGTCGTTCCCGTCTCGACGATGTCGACGATGACATCCGACAGTCCGAGGATCGGCGCGATCTCGATCGAGCCGTTGAGCTTGATGATGTCAATATCCCGCCCAATGCCCGCGTAATACTGGCGGGCGATGTTAACGAACTTGGTCGCCACCTTCAGCGTGTGTTCGCTGTTATCGCGAAAATCCTTCTTCGCCGCGACCGCCATACGGCATTTGCCGATATTCAGATCCAGCATCTCGTAGATATCCGGCTCGTATTCCAGCAAAATATCCTTGCCCGCAACGCCGATATCTGCCGCGCCGCGCTCGACATAAATGGACACATCCGACGGCTTCACCCAAAAATAGCGAAGCCCCTTCTCCTCGTTTTCGAAGATCAGTTTGCGGTTATTCTCTTTGATAGCGGGACACTCGTACCCCGCCGCCTCAAACATCGCATACACTTTTTCACCGAGACGACCTTTGGGAAGTGCAATATTAATCATTGTCTTTCCCCTCCCTCATATCGCAAACCTCACGATAGCGAAGCGTTTTCGGCACCGCGCGTTGTGCCGTGACCAGCTTGCCGCTTGCCGTAAGCGTGTTCATGCGTGCAACCAATGCCGCCATCGGTGTCGTTTCATCGTACAGTAGTAGCACGTCAACGTCGTACTCATTGGACGTCGTCTGCAGATCTTCGAGCAGATCGAGGTACAGCGCAAAGCCGACCGCACCCGACTTGCGTCCCATCTTACGCATCAACTTATCGTACTGACCGCCCGCGAGCACACCCTCACAGATGCCGCTGAGAAAACCCTTAAACACAATACCGTTATAGTAGTTCATATCGTTGACAATGGAGAAATCAAAATGAATGTTATTGGCATACGGCGTATCCGCGAGCAACGCGTACAGCGCACGCAATTCGCCGAGTGCCGTTTTCGCCGCATCGCTCACACAGACAGGCTCAAGCCGTGCGATGACCGACGCCATATCGCCGTAAATGCCGATAAATTCGGCAAGCACCGCCGCCTTGTCCGCGGCAACACCGTACTCGGCACACAAGCGGGCGAGATCGTGGGGGTTCTTTTCCGCGATGCAGTGCGCCGCGTCGCGACGGAAGTTCTCATCCGCACTGCTCTCATCGAGCAACGCCGACAGCACGCCGAGATGGGATACATCCAGCACAAAATCCGCCGAAATGAGGTTGAGGCTCGCCGCGGCGAGGTTCACCGCCTCAAAAATATCGTACATATCGATGTCGCCGACACACTCCAGACCCGTCTGCATAATCTCCTTATAGTGATGGGTGGAACCGCTGACACGATAGACGTTCTCGTTGTAATACACCTTTTGCTTGCAGCCGACCTCATCTTCGCCGTTCTTAATGATGGACAGCGTCACGTCGGGTTTAAGTGCCAACAACTTGCCGTTGGTGTCGTTAAAGGTGATAATGCGGTCACTGATGAGAAAGTCCTTGTTGCGAACATACAGATCGTATTCCTCAAACTTGCTCATCTTAAACGGCATATAGCCGTACCGCTTATACAGCGCGCGCAGGGCGTATACCGCCCGCTCGTCGCTTTTCAGTAAACTCTCGTTGATCACGCTTTTTCCCCCTCACTGACACGCTCCATCACCATCTGATACCCGCCGTTGCCGTATTCGAGGCATTTGCTCACGCGGCTGATGGTCGCGGTGCTGACACCGACCTCTTTGCTGACGGTGACGTAGCTCGTCCCCGCAGAAAGCAGTTTTGCCACCTTCAGACGCTGAGCGATCTCAATGATCTCCTTAATGGTGCAGGCATCCTCAAAAAATGCATAACACTCCTCCACTGATTTCAGCGTCAGAATGGCTTCAAATAATTCGTCGATTTGTTTTGTATGCCAATTGCTCATAATTCTTCCTCGCTTTTTCGCTTTATCAAAGTAGAGTGATAATGAAATGAATTATAATACGCTGACTTTGGATTGTCAAGCCTTTTTCGCGGGTTTTTTGCTATTTTTCATACATTTCTTCTTTTAACTACACTACTATACTAAACCTATAAAGAAAATGCAAGAATGAAATTGACGATTTGGTTGTTTTTCGCTATAATATAGGAAAACGCAAACGATCTGGGGGGAAATATCATGTCCTACACCGTGATGATGGTCGCTGCCGCGGGAAATTCCACCCGTATGGGGTGCGCCAAACAACATATTCTGCTCGACGGACAGCCGGTGCTGTTGCGCACCCTGCTCGCCCTGCAGGCGGTCGATGCGATCGACGAAATTCTGCTCATTACCCGTGAGCAGGACGCGGACTATTTCACCGCCCTCGCAAAGGAGCACGGCGTGACCAAGCTGCGGCGCGTCGTATGCGGCGGGGACACCCGCCAGCAGTCGGTGGCAAACGGGCTTGCCGCTCTGCCGCCCGAGACGACCCTCGTCGGTATCCACGACGGTGCGCGTCCGCTCGTCACCCCCGCGGTGGTGGAGGCGGTCATCGCCGAAGCAAAGACATACGGCGGTGCGGCGGTCGCGGTTAAGGTCAAGGACACCCTCAAACAGAGCGATGAAAGTGCTTTCATCGCTGCCACTCCCGACCGAAGCTGTCTGTGGCGAGTGCAAACACCGCAGGTGTTCGCACGCGAGCCGTTTTGCGCGGCGATGGCGACGGCAATCAAAGAAGGACGGGATTTCACCGATGACTGCCAGCTGATGGAACAGGCGGGACACCGCGTCAAGCTCGTCGCGGGTCTGGACACCAATCTGAAACTTACCACCCCCGAGGATGTGCGCCTCGCCGAGGCGATCCTGCGCGGGGACACAAAGGAGGAACACCCGATGCGTATCGGTCACGGCTATGACGTTCACCGCCTGGTGGGGGGTCGCCCGCTTATTCTCGGCGGGGTAAACATCCCGTTTGACAAAGGCTTGCTCGGTCATTCCGATGCCGACGTGCTTACCCACGCGGTGATGGATGCTTTGCTCGGTGCGGCGGCGATGGGCGACATCGGCGGGCTGTTCCCCGACACCGATCCCGCCTACAAGGGCGCAGACAGTATGAAACTGCTCCAAGAGGTGGTGCGTCGCATCCGCGAGGCGGGCTATCATCTGCAAAACCTCGATGCGACCGTGCTCGCCCAACAACCCAAACTCAAGCCCCATATCCCCGCAATGCGCGCGCGCATTGCCGCTGTCTGCGGTGTGGATGAAGGGCGTATCAACCTCAAAGCCACCACCGAAGAAGGGCTCGGTTTTACCGGCGCAATGGAAGGCATCGCCGCCCACGCCGTCTGTCTGCTCGGCTGATTTTTCGACGAAAACGCCCACAGCGTTTTCACTTCCCCCTCGTTTTGGCAAAAACAACCGAATTCGACACCGCCTTTCGCGAAAAAAAGCACGGACAAGTCTCTATCCTATTGGATAGAGGCTTTTTCTTTTGTCCGCATATTACGGCAAAAACAGGAAAGGCTATACGAAAGGGTGTGACATAATGCAACTGGAACTGACAAGGCAAACCGATGCGCTGACAGCGCGCCTTATCGGCGAGCTCGACCACCACGGCGCAGGCGAGGTACGCGAGCGTATCGACGCAGCTATCCTACAGCAACGCTGTCAGCGGCTGGTGTTGGATTTCTCCGGACTGAACTTTATGGACAGTTCGGGAATCGGGCTGATTATGGGACGGTATCGTCTGATGACCTCGCTCGGCGGAACGCTGACCGTCCAAGGCGCAAGCGGACGGCTGGAGAGTATTCTGCGCCTCGCGGGACTCGAAAAACTCCCCATTTGGGGTGAAACAGAAAGGAAGAACGTCTATGAAACCACTTAACGAAACCAAGATCACCTTCATCAGCCGCTCGGCTAACGAAGGCTTCGCACGCGCGACGGTAGCGGCATTCGCCGCGCAGCTCGATCCCGCAGTGGACGAACTTGCCGATCTGCGCACTGCCGTATCCGAGGCGGTCACCAACGCCATCGTCCACGCCTACCCCGACAAGCTGGGGCTGATCACGCTGACCATACAGCTCTTTGAAAACGGCTGTATCCGCGTGCAGGTCAAGGACCGAGGGCGCGGCATCCCCGACATCCCGCAAGCAATGGAGCCGCTGTATACGACGGGCGGCGAGGAACGCTCGGGACTGGGTTTTTCGGTGATGGAAAGTTTCACCGACCGCCTGCGGGTGCGTTCCAAGCCAGATAAAGGCACCACCGTCACGATGGAGAAATACATAGCCCCGCGCGTGCGGTGTAAAGTATGATCACTTGTCACGATAGAAACACCGTTATCTGCAACAATATGGGGCTGGTACATTCCTGCGCTAAGCGTTTTCGCGGGCGCGGGGTGGAATATGACGACTTAGTACAGGCGGGCTGTGTCGGGCTGATCAAAGCCGCCGACGGTTTTGATCCCGAGCGCGGGCTCAAGTTTTCCACCTACGCCGTGCCGCTCATCCTCGGTGAGATCAAACGGCTGTTCCGTGACGGCGGCACGTTGAAGATCAGCCGCCCGCTCAAGGAGCTCTCTCTGCGTGCCACCCGTGAGCGGGAACGGCTCTGCGTCGAACTTGGGCGCGAGCCAACCGTGCAAGAGCTCGCCGACGCATTGGAGATCGAACCCGCTGAAGCGGCACAAGCGATCACCGCGTCGTTGCCCCCCTTATCCCTCACCCGTGCGAGTGAGGGGGACGATGCCGAGCAGATCGACCTACCCATCGCGTCGCCGGAAGAGCAGATCACTAACCGTCTGGC
>JAZOCG010000001.1:0-2423 GCA_045596345.1 Acutalibacteraceae bacterium | reverse complement strand
AGCGTGTTTTTAAGCAGCATCGCGATGGTCATCGGACCGACACCGCCCGGTACGGGGGTGATCGCGCCCGCGATGGGCTCGACGGCATCAAAATCGACGTCGCCGCACAGCTTGCCGTTCTCGTCGCGGTTCATACCGACGTCGATGACGGTCGCGCCCTCTTTGACCATATCGGCGGTGACGAATTTCGCTTTGCCCACCGCCGCGACGAGGATATCCGCTTGCCGACAGATGGCGGCGAGGTCTTTCGTGCGGGAGTGGCAGATGGTGACAGTGCCGTTGTCGTGCAACAGCAGCATCCCCATCGGCTTGCCGACGATGTTGCTGCGTCCGATAACGACGCAGTGCTTGCCCTCGACCGTCACGCCCGTGCGGTGGATAAGCTCCATCACGCCTGCGGGGGTGCAGGGCAGAAAGCGGTGATCGCCGATCATAATATGCCCGACATTCGCGGCGTGAAATGCGTCGACGTCTTTATCGGGAGAGATGGCGGCGATGACCGCCTTGTCGTCAAGGTGACGGGGCAGAGGGAGCTGGCACAGGATGCCGTGAATGGCAGGATCGGCATTGAGTGCCTCCACCTGCGCGAGCAGTTCCTCCTGCGTGGTGTCGGCGGGCATATTGATCTGACGGGCATAGAAACCGACTTCGTCGCACGCCTTGGTTTTGTTGCGGACATAGGTACAGGATGCGGGATCATCGCCCACCAAAATCACCGCCAGCCCGGGGGTGATTCCCTGCTTTTTGAGTTCGATTACTTCCTCGGCGATCTCGCGGCGGATGTCCGCAGCGATCGCTTTTCCGTCAATTCTCGTTGCCATTGTCTGTTTCCTCCTTGGGGATGATGTCTTCTTGATTTTTGTCGTGTGTTTCTTCTTCGGTCGGCAGATCGAGCGTGCTGTCGACGACGGCGGTTAGGGTTTTGGGCAGTGCCTGTGCGCGCCGTTGCAGGAAATACAGCCCGAGTGCACCGCCGATGATCGCGATGATCGCGACGAGCTGGGAGGCTTTCATCGTGCCGATCATCAGGCTGTCGGTGCGGGTCGCTTCGATGAAAAAGCGACCGATGCCGTACCAAACCAGATAGCCGCAGAAGATCTGCCCTTTAAATTTGTATAGCCGCTTGGAGAGGATATGCAACAGCACAAATCCGAGAATACACCACAGCGACTCGTACAGAAATGTGGGGTGGACAGGCAGGGCAGTGTCATAGCCGCTACCGTGGATGCCCGCCTTGATCATATCGCCTGTCATACCCCACGGCAGGTCGGTGTTGCCGCCGAAGGCTTCCTGGTTAAAGAAGTTCCCCCAACGTCCGCAAGCCTGTCCGATGAGAAACCCCATCGCGGCGATGTCCATCATCGCAAGCGGGCTTTGTTTAAACGCTCGGCTGATGAGTGCGCCGAACACGAAGGCGAAGATCACTCCGCCGTAGATACCGATACCGCCTTCCCAGATCTTGAGAATGGAAAGGGGGTTGGCGAGATAGGTTGCGACATCGGCACTGAAAAACACGTAGTACAGCCGCGCACCGATAAACGCGATGGGGGTGGTGACGAGCGCAATGTCGATCATGCGATCGGGGTTGATGCCGAAATCGCGTGCACGGTACAACCCGTACATCACCGCGAGAATAAACCCGATGGCGATCATCACCCCGTACCAGCGGATGCTGAAGTGATCGGTGATGGCAATCTCGTTATTAAGTGCGAATCGCCAACCGAGCTTTGGAAATTCTATGTAATGCGTAAGGGTGAGCAGTGATGGCATATCCTTCATCCTTTCTATGTAACGGGGCGACGCGTAGTGCGTATGAGCCGATTGAAGCGGTGGTCGCCCCCTCGCGAATGTCGCTTCGCGCCATTCGCCCGAGATAGTGTTTGTGCGTTAAGCGATACTGCCGTCGGGCTTGACCACCGACAGTGTATGGTAGGCTGTGACGATGCGCTCGCGTAGTTGGCGGTCGATGTCGTCGGCGGTCATCGCGGCGAGTGCGTCCAGCTCCTCGAGCGGCTCGATGCCGTCAAGCAGATGGCTGAGCACAAGCTCACCGCAGTTCATCGTGTCGTCCAGCCCGCTGACGATCTGCCCGTAGATGCCTTTCTTAAGCGCATCAAACCGTTCACGCGGGACGCCCTCTTTCTGCAGGCGGGCGATTTCGGCGCATACCGCTTCCTCGATGCGTTTCGGGTCGGCGGATTCGCCGCCGAACAGCCATACGCCGAAGGCGGGACCGTTAAAATACTCGATACCGAATTGCTCGTTGATGAGCCCCTCTTCCATCAGCCGCGCATAGAGCGGACTGCTCTTGCCCGCAATAAGCTCCATCAGCAGTCGCGCGCCCGCAACGCTGATTGCGTCCCGCTCACCCGGCGGCTCTTTAAAGCCGAGGTAGAAGAGCGGCGCGGCGACCGGCATCGCCT